>JANPLP010000406.1:0-1672 GCA_031426595.1 Planctomycetia bacterium
GTTTGATCATCTCGCGACCTGGGTCAACTTTGAGACTCCGCACACTGGTACGAACAAAATTGAGTCCAACGGCATCCGCTCCAGATTCGGCGAGCCAGCTTAGATCTGAGGCGCGCTTGACACCGCAGATCTTAATACGAAACGGGATACTCATGCGACAGACGATTTAGTGTTGGAGTACAGGGATTTGGAGTGTAGGGATTTGAACTGCAGGGATGTTGAACGGGTTGCAAGTAAACAAGCAACTAACGGCGACTTGGGATCACACGGACAGGGATTAAACCGACGGTTCGCGTACATGTTTGTGGAACGCTTCGCTGAGCTGCTTCGTGATGGTACCGACTTTGCCATCACCGATCGGGCGACCATCGAGCTTCACCACTGGAATCACTTCAGCAGCGGAGCCTGTCAAGAAACATTCGTCGGCCACATAGATATCGTGCCGCGTCATGGTCGCTTCGATCACATTGATACCGACGGAGCGAGCCAATTCGATTATCGCGTTGCGAGTGATCCCTTCCAGAATCCCAGCGTCGATCGGCGGCGTGTAGAGACTACCGTGCCGAATGGTGAAGATATTGTCGCCGGTGCACTCGGCCACTTCGCCACGATGGTTGAGCATCAAGGCTTCGGAGCAACCGGCGAGTTTACCTTCAATGCGAGCTAAAATATTGTTCAGGTAATTCAGCGCCTTGATGCGTGGGTTGAGCGCGGCGGGATGATTGCGGATGGTGGCCGCGGTGATAATCTCTAGCCCGTTTTCGTACTTATCTTTTGGATAAAGTTCGATGTGGTCGGCAATGATGATTACCTGGGGATTTGAGGTCTTGGCGGGATCGAGCCCCAAGGAACCAGCGCCGCGTGTGACAACTAAGCGAATGTAGGCATCGGAAAGATGATTGCGAGCCAGAGTGGCTTTGACCGCTTCGCCTAAGCCCGCTTGCGTCATCGGAATATCCAACTGAATGGCTTTGGCGGATTCGTAGAGTCGGACGAGGTGTTCGTTCAGTCGGAAAACGTGTCCCGAGTAGGCTCGCATTCCTTCAAAAACGCCGTCGCCGTAAAGCAGACCGTGGTCATAGACACTGATCTTGGCATCTTCTTTGGCGTAGTACGTGCCGTTGATGTAAATTTCAAGTGCGGGCATAGAGGTTCTTCGTTGTTTTTGAGTCGAGTCGATTGGATCGAGCCACAGCAGGCTTTTCGGAAACTTCCGCAAGCGGCGTGTCTATTTAAAGATGTCTATTTATGGTTGTCAATTTATGTCTGTGCGGCCACAGTAAAACCAGGAACGCTGTATATCGGCAACGCTATATCGGCAACGCTGCAACGCTGTAAAACCGGTACTAAAACTGGTGTTAAAACCGGCATGCAGAGACGCCGTAAAACAGTGTCCAGTCAATTTACAGTCAAGCAAAACGTAAATCGGCGAGAAGGCGTTCCGAAAAAGGGGGCTTTTCGCGGCTCTGATGAGGGCTCTAATTTACGCGAACTTGCGAAAGAATTCTAGGTAACCAGGCGGTTGACTATGAAACGGGTAGGAACGCGGTCGTAATAAGTGCTTCAGCCACCGCTCAGCGGCTTTGGTTATACTGAGACAGGCCAGTGCTTTGTCCAGCTTAAATTTTGGGGTTGATCGTATTTGGGTGGCACGCCCTGAGGCTTTGCGAAG
>JANPLP010000407.1:0-2368 GCA_031426595.1 Planctomycetia bacterium
GCTGGCTGCGATACTCCTGAAAACTTCGCGATGCAACAGCTTAACGTGGTCGGAATCGCGCTTGAGTATTCGCAAACTGCAGATGAGTTGAAAGACGTCGAATTGTCTGCAAATTTGCATCGCACGATATTAGCTACGTTATTGAGCGGGCAAAAAACCAGAGGTTTCCCAGCGAACTTATATGCCTCCCTGGGAGCAAAAGAGCGGACGCGCCAGGCGATCCTCGCGGCGAGGCGCGGTGACGTGGTATCCTTTGAAAGGCACGCCAAGATCGCTGAGGATCTACAGCCGCAAGGAATTGAATTGGTCGAAGACTGTTACCCTGACTTAGTCGCCTCCGGCAATCAAGCCGTGGCGGACGCGTGGCTGGCTAAATATGAAAAACGCCTCCTGAGCCATTTGGAACGTTGGCCCAAAGATGCCACAACACACAATAATTTGGCATGGATGTACGCCCGCTGTAACGTAAAACTTGACGAAGCCCTAGCGCATTCCCAGTTGGCGGTTGAATTTTCGCCGCATTCGGCAACGCTTCTCGATACACTAGCAGAAGTGCAGTTTCGATTGAAGCAATACTCGGCAGCAGTCAACAGTATGCAGCGATGCATTCAACTCGACCCTCGCGATCCGCACATGCGCCGTCAGTTGGAACGATTCTTAAAAGCCGAACTAGAAAGTCGCAGGTAGATGACTGATGGACTGGATTGGCCCATTCTCATTTGTGAGTGCTTTAGCCAACTTTGTCTATCCAGCGATTTACCTATGCCTGCTGATCGTGTCACTTCTCTATTTGCGGCGTTACCCAAAACCAGCTCTCTACTTCGCAATTGCTAATGGCCTGTTTCTGTCACAAATCCTGTTGCGTCCAGTAGCTATCCCCATTGCCCAACGGGTCCTCCTTCCGGACCAAGTGAGCTGGGCGTTTTCGCTACTGTCGCTCGTCGCGATTGTCATCAACTTGGGCGCCATGTTGATGACTGCGGCGGCAGTGTTCTGCAGCCGGCAGGTGACGACAAACAACCTTCACCGATCTGCAGACGGCAGCCACGAAACGCTCGCCACCCAGTCGGTCGCCGCGTCTGAGAAAAGCGATGACTTTCTTAGCGACGATCCAAGCCCTTACCGTCCACCACGCTTACCGCGATAAGTTCGCCCTTCGCTAATGATAAGACTATTGAGCATGTCACTAGCGAACGGCGGATCGACAGAGTTCTGAATGAAGGAATTGCTCAACCTCGGTTGTGCAGGGACTGGACGAAACTCTAAGCGTTCAACTTCTTGTAGCGGAACTTCTGTGGTTCGCTTCCGTCTAGTCCCAAACGTTCCTTACGCTGCGTCTCGTAAGTATCAAAGTTGCCTTCGCACCAGTGAACGTAACCATCCCCTTCGAAAGCCAGAATGTGCGTTGCGATGCGGTCGAGGAACCAGCGATCGTGGGAGATTACGACCACGCAACCAACATAATTGAGGATCGCTTCTTCGAGGGCTCGAAGCGTGTCGATATCCAAGTCGTTTGTGGGTTCGTCAAGCAGTAGGACGTTGGAGCCTTTGCGCAAAAGCTTGGCGAGGTGGACGCGATTTCGTTCACCGCCGGACAGCATGCCAACATTTTTCTCTTGGTCTGGGCCGCGGAAATTGAACTTCGATACATACGCTCGACTGTTTAGCTTTTTGCCACCCATCTCCAAAATGTCGTGACCGCCGCTGATCTCGTTAAACACGGAAGCATCTGGATCGAGTGCATCGCGATTCTGATCGACATACCCAAGTTCCACAGTCGGACCGACGCGCATGGTTCCAGAATCGGGTTGTTCGTCGCCCACGAACATTCGGAACAGCGTTGTCTTGCCCGCGCCGTTGGGACCGATCACACCGACGATACCACCCGCTGGCAAACGGAAGGTCAGATTATCAATCAGCAATTTGTCGCCGAACGATTTGGTCACATTGGTAGCCTCGATCACCAGTTCGCCTAAGTGCTTGCCGGGTGGAATTTGCAGTTCGAGTTCGTCGGGTCGATCTTCAAATTGCTCAGCAGCCAATTTTTCGTACGAAGTGATACGCGCCTTGCTCTTGGCTTGACGAGCCTTCGGAGAACTGCGAATCCACTCAAGTTCTTTTGCCAACGTCTTCTGGCGGCTGACCTGTTGCTTGGCTTCACGCACCAAACGCTCACGTTTTTGCTCCAGCCAAGCCGAGTAATTGCCTTCGAACGGAATACCCTGGCCACGGTCGAGTTCAAGAATCCATTTGGCAACGTTATCCAAGAAGTAGCGATCGTGCGTTACTGCCACCACAGTACCCGGATACTGATCCAAGTGTTGCTCTAACCACTGAATGGCCTCAGCATCCAAATGGTTCGTAGGTT
>JANPLP010000408.1:0-8728 GCA_031426595.1 Planctomycetia bacterium
GTCCGAGACTGGAACGCGAACATTTAACATCGCGGTCAACGAATTCGTTGATCAAGGCCAATGCATGTACTGCAAACATGACGCGCACTCGGCTACCCAGGGCACTCGCCAGAGCTAAGATAGAGACAACTCTCTTGAAAGAAGAATTATGAAGGCGATGCTGCTGAGCGAATACAAAAAACTGAATATCGTAGATATGCCGATCCCTGAAGTTGGGCCAGAAGATTTGCTGGTACAAGTGAAGGCGTGTGGAATCTGCGGAAGCGATATTCACGGCTACGACGGGTCGACGGGGCGCCGAATTCCGCCTTTGGTGATGGGGCACGAAGCGGCTGGGATTGTGTCCGCAGTGGGCAACCAAGTGAAGGGTTTCAAAGAGGGCGATCGCGTCACGTTCGATTCGACAGTGTCCTGTGGCCGTTGTGCTTCGTGCCGGCGAGGTTCGATCAACTTGTGCGAGAATCGCCAAGTACTTGGGGTGTCGTGCGGTGAATTCAAGCGGCACGGGGCGTTCGCTGAGTATGTTATTGTGCCCTACAACATCGCTTACCATTTACCGCCACAACTGAAATTCGAGCATGCCGCATTGATTGAAGCGGTATCGATCGCCGTGCACGCGGCGAATCGAACGCCGGTTAAGTTGGGTGATACAGCGGTCGTCGTGGGCAGCGGCATGATCGGTTTGTTGGTCGTGCAAGCGATCAGGCTGGCGGGTGCGGCGCGCGTGATCGCGGTGGACTTGGAGGATAGCAAGTTGGCGGTGGCTAAGTCGTTGGGAGCGGATTGGACCTTAAATCCGAAGTCGGTTGATGTGGTGACTGAAGTGAAGAAGCTGACAGGCGGCAGGGGGGCGGACGTGGCGTTAGAAGTCGTGGGTGCTACACCGACTGTCAAAACAGCCATCGAATGCACTCGCAAAGGGGGCTCCATAACGCTGGTCGGAAATCTGGCGCCTAACGTCGAGTTGCCGTTGCAAGCAGTGGTGACTCGAGAATTATCGATTTTCGGAAGCTGCGCGTCGAACGGCGAGTACCCAGAGTGCATAGAATATCTCAGTCGAGGCGACATAAAAGTGGAGCCTTTGATCACTGCGACGGCAAAATTGGAAGAGGGACCCGCGTGGTTCGAGCGACTGTACGCGGGCGAGGCGGGAGCAATGAAGGTTATTCTTCAGCCCACAGAAGTGGTTTAGGGGTAGTTGAATCCGCTTAGCGGGCGGGGATCGTTTAAGGCGAGGTCTCTTTCCCTTCGTCGGCAGCCTGCCAGAGTGCTAGTGGGACCGCGGTTGGACTTGGATAAATGGGAAGATTAGTACAGAATCTGCTTGCTGCCGGGTTAAAATTTGTCGACTGATGCGATCGCAACGCATCCGAAAAGAACCTTACAAACAACAAAAATAGAGCAGAACGTCAGCCGATCGCACTGGTGAGTGATCCGCTGAAGGCAAGTCGTTCTAAGAACTGGAGAGTTGCAATGGCTGACGCGGAAATTGTTTCTGATGAAGAGTCTGAGGTGGTGGCCAACGGACAGATTCCCGCTCCAGTAGATTCAGACCCGGCGGAAACGTCTGAGTGGCAAGGTTCGCTTGACTATGTTCTGAAAAGCAAAGGTCCTGAGCGCGTCAAATACCTGCTTAAGGCCATGGACTCGCGGGCTCGTCAAGAAGGGGTCGATGTTCCGCTCCAAGTCAACACGCCCTATATCAATACGATCCCAGTTCATAAGCAACCGGCTTACCCTGGCAACCGCGAACTTGAGCGGCGTATCAAGAGCATCATTCGCTGGAACGCGATGGCGATGGTGCAAAGAGCGAACAAGAAGAACGAAGGCCTTGGCGGACACATCAGCACTTTCGCATCGAGTGCTACGCTTTACGAAGTTGGCTTCAACCACTTCTTCAAAGGCCGCGGCGAATCTGGTTATGACGGCGATATTATTTACTTCCAAGGGCACGCGTCGCCTGGCATGTACTCACGGGCTTTCGTCGAAGGGCGGCTGAACGTTGAAAACTTGGAGAACTTCCGCCGTGAACTGCAAGAAGTCAGCGGTCTTTCAAGTTACCCGCACCCCTGGTTGATGCCAGGCTTCTGGGAATTCCCAACCGTGTCGATGGGACTTGGGCCATTGATGGCAATTTACCAAGCACGCTTCAACGAGTATCTCCGCGATCGTGGTATCAAAGACACCTCGAATCAACGTGTGTGGGCTTTCCTGGGTGACGGCGAATGCGATGAGCCTGAATCGCTGGGTGCGTTGCACTTGGCGGCCCGTGAGAAGCTGGACAATCTGACATTCGTGATCAACTGCAACCTTCAGCGACTTGACGGCCCTGTTCGCGGCAACAGTAAGATCATTCAAGAACTGGAAGCGGTCTTCCGCGGCTCAGGCTGGAATGTGATCAAAGTTGTCTGGGGCGGCGATTGGGATGCGTTGATCGAGCGCGATGAAACCGGGCAACTGGTTGAACGCATGAACGAGATTGTCGACGGTCAGTTTCAGAAGTACGGTGGCATGCCGGGATCGTACATTCGCGAGCACTTCTTCGGCAAGTCGCCTGAACTGGCGGCGATGGTCGCAAACTTCTCTGATGAAAAGCTCGAGAAGATGCGTCGCGGCGGACATGACCCAGAAAAGGTCTATGCGGCTTACAAAGCGGCGGTGGAGCACAAGGGTCAACCGACTGTGATCCTTGCCAAAACCATCAAAGGCTACGGCTTAGGCGAAGCTGGCGAAGGTCGCAACGTGGCTCACAATCAAAAGAAACTAAACGAACAAGAGCTGCTCGAATTCCGCAGTCGCTTCGGCATTCCGATCAGCGATGAAGAAGTGGTGCATGCACCGTTCTACAAGCCGCCCGAATCGAGCATCGAGATGAAGTACCTCCGCGAGCGCCGTCAGGCTCTTGGCGGTCCAGTACCAAGTCGGCCCACAACTCAACCTTTTACTGAGGTGCCAACGCTTAGCGATTACTCAACGTTTCTGGGTGATACAAAAGGCAAAGAGCAAAGCACGACTATGGGCGTCGTGCGGTTGCTTTCGAAGTTGTGCCAAGATGCAAAAATTGGTCGCAACATCGTTCCGATTGTTCCAGACGAATCACGTACCTTCGGTATGGAGGGGATGTTCCGAGAGGTCGGCATCTATGCTCACGCAGGACAACTGTATGAACCTGTCGATTCCAACGTAGTGTCTTACTACAAAGAAGCACGCGATGGACAGATCCTTGAAGAAGGGATCACCGAAGCGGGCTCGATGGCCAGCTTCAATGCTGCTGGGACCGCCTATGCCACGCATGGCGTGAACATGATTCCGTTCTACATCTATTATTCGATGTTTGGATTCCAACGTGTCGGCGATCTGATCTGGGCCGCGAGTGACATGCGCGCCAAAGGATTTCTATTGGGCGGAACCTCCGGCCGTACAACACTCAACGGTGAGGGGCTTCAGCACCAAGACGGCCATAGTCACTTGAACGCCATTGCGTTTCCGTTGGTTCGGGCTTATGACCCTGCCTATACTTATGAGACCGCAGTGATCGTTATGGATGGCTTGAAGAAGCTTTACCAAGAGGGTGAAACGGCCATCTATTACATCTCGGTCGGTAACGACAACTATGTGATGCCAGCGATCCCTGAAGGTGTCGAAGATGGCATCATCAAGGGAATCTACAAATTCGGTAGCCGTGAAGCAGCGAAGAAGGCTAAGGCGCGTGTCCAGTTATTCGGCACGGGTCCGATTCTTCGATGTGCACAGAAGGCGCAGGAGATCTTGGCTGAGAAATTTAACATCGCTAGCGACTTGTGGAGCGTGACTAGTTACACGCAGTTGCGGCGTGATGCTCAGACTTGTGAGCGTTGGAATTTCTTGCATCCTGAAGAGACTCCCAAGAAGAGCTACATCGAAACGGTGCTTGAAGGTGTCGAAGGTCCGTTCATTGCAGCCAGCGATCACGTGCGAGCTCTACCCGAGCAATTGACCCGCTATATCCCTGGCGATTATTTCGTGTTGGGAACGGACGGTATGGGGCGCAGCGAGACTCGCGAAGCACTTCGCCGGCACTTTGAAATCGATGGCGAGTCGATTGCTTTGGCGGCCATGTATCGGTTGGCGAAAGCTGGCGTGCTAAAGATGGCTGATGTCGCCAAAGCGATTAAGGAACTGGACTACAATCCTGAAAAAGCAAATCCGCTGTACGCATAAGGTGGGCTGCTCGATGCCAACCGTTTGTGTGTGCACGCTGCGATTAAACCACGCTGCGATTAAATAAAGTCACTGGCCAAGCCAGCGCGAAACAAATCTGATTTGATAGTTGAGACGAAACATGGCGATCGATATTAAACTCCCGGAACTTGGCGACGGCATCACTTCAGGCGATGTGTTGGAAGTGCTGGTCGCCGAAGGCGACACGGTCAAGAAGGATCAAGGCCTGCTGGAAATCGAAACCGATAAAGCAACGGTCACTGTCCCAAGCCCATCAGCGGGCAAAGTTGTCAAAGTTCTGGTTGCAGCCGGCCAGTCTGTGCCAATCGGCGGCGTAATTCTACAGTTGGAAGGCTCGGCGGCCGAGGCACCGAAAGCCGCCGCTCCAAAGCCCGCCGAGGCTCCAAAAGCCGAAGCGCCCAAGGTCGAATCACCTAAACCTGCTGCACCCAAACCGACGCCTGCCGCAGCTCCAGCCGCCGTTGCTCCGCGTCCTCAACCGGCCGCAGCACCTGTTGCAGCAAAACAAGTGGCTGCACCGGGGCCGCAGCCGGTCGCCGTTGCTCCCGCTGCCGAGTACGTGGATTCGGGCGATGTCGTCCCGGCTGGTCCAGCAGTACGTCGGTTCGCTCGCGAAGTCGGAATTGATCTAACCACCGTTACCGGAACCGGTGAAGGTGGACGTATTACTCGTGAAGATGTGCTGGCCGCAGTTCGCAATACCGGGGCAGCAAAAACTCAAATCGCTGCACCGAATACGAGTTCAGCGCCGCAAGCGAACGCCATCACGTCGTCCGCCCCACCACTTGCTTCACCAGTTGGCGGTAACAAAGTCATTCCACTGCCTGGTCAACCATCGCAAGACGATTACGGTCCAATTCGTATCGAGCGAATGGCTAAAATTCGCAAAGTAATCGCGAATCAGATGCACAAGTCGTGGAGCACTGTGCCGCGTGTTACGAACTTTGATGATGCCGATGTGACGGATCTCGAAGCTTTCCGCGCGACCAGCAAAGATGACTACGCCGCGCAAGGCATCAAGCTAACTACGATGCCGTTTTTAATCAAAGCAGTCGCGACAGCGCTGCGTCATCATCCAGCGATGAACGCGGTGATCGATATGGAAAACGATCAGGTTATTTACAAGGACTACGTCAACCTCGGGATTGCTGTCGACACAGAACGCGGCTTGGTTGTTCCCAATATTCGTCACGCCGATGCACTAACGATTCCCGATATCGCTCGCGCGCTAGCGGATCTGGCGGCGCGTGTTCGTGGCGGTGAATTCGGCGTAAACGAACTGCGCGGTGGGACGTTTACGATCAGTAATTTAGGCGCGATCGGTGGGACCTATAGCACGCCGATTGTCAACGTTCCTGAAGTCGCAATCTTGTTGGTTGGGCGTACTCGAAAATTGCCCGTTGTGATGCCAGACGATTCCATTAAGGCTCGGCTGATGATGCCCTTGAGTCTCTCGTACGATCACCGTTTGGTCGATGGCGGAACGGCAACGCGATTCTTAAATGATGTGATCGCCTACCTGGAAGCGCCCAGCCGTTTACTGTTGGCCATTAACTAGTCATCGAGCGAAGTGCGCATGCACCGCATTTAGCAACGTGCGTGCATTTGTTAGGCTGGCAGTTGGGTAGTTGGGCACCGGGCTAGCCGGCAAGCCTTTGTAGGAAGCGTGTGCCTATCCGACATCGCTCAATTGCATCGACTTGCCGTAGCGGGCGAGCGTTTGGCGAACTAATTTGGCTAAGGCGGGATCGGTTAGGTCGGGTGACGCGTTGAGGATCTCACGGGCGACCTCGCGAGCGAGTGTGACGAGGTCCGCGTCGACCGTCAAGTCAGCGACACGCAGCGGAGGCAAGCCATGCTGCTGGGTGCCGAGTAGATCGCCGGGGCCGCGCAGCTTTAAGTCCATCTCGGCCAAGTAAAAGCCATCGTCGCTCGCTTCAAAAGCTTTCAGGCGATCGTTGTCATCGGCGTTGCAACCTTTTGAGACGATCGCGCAGACGAATCCCGCTTGCGTGCCACGTGAGACTCGGCCGCGAAGTTGATGCAACTGTGACAAGCCAAGTCGATCGGCATCCAGGATTGTCATGACGGTGGCATTGGCGACATCGATTCCAACTTCGACGACGGTCGTCGCTACCAGCATCTGCGTTTTGCCTGACGCAAAATCGCTCAGCACTGATTCCTTTTCGATACCGTCCATGCGCCCGTGCATCAAACCCAATTGTCGATGGCTGAAAGGACCGTTTCGTAACTGTTCGAAGAATCCTTCCGCGCTGGCAATTTCAGCGTTGTCCGATTCGCTGACTCGCGGCGCGATCACGTAAGCTTGGCGGCCAGCTTCGATCTGTTGATCAACGAATCGCCACCACGAATCGATATTCGCTTCCGAACCCAAGTAAGTATGCACTGCCGCGCGGCCAGGCGGTTTCTCGCGAATGGTGGACACATCCAGGTCACCGAAAGCGGTCATCGCAATCGTTCTTGGGATCGGTGTGGCACTCAAGACTAAATAGTGCGGTTGCGATTCTTCACCGCGCAATTGAGCTCGCTGCATCACCCCGAATTTATGCTGTTCATCGACGATGACCAGACCGAGATTTTTGAAAACTAATTCGGTCGACAATAGAGCTTGCGTGCCCACGACCAAGTCGATGTTACCACTGGCAACTTCGGCAAGTAGTTCGGTGCGTTCGCGGCGGGGAAGACTGCCGGTAAGCAAGCCGATTCGTACACGACTGGCAGCGAGGCTTTTCTCCAAAGTATGCATGTGCTGCCGTGCGAGGACTTCTGTCGGCACCATGAGCGCGGATTGATAGCCATGAGCCACGCAAAGCAGCATTGCGTACTGTGCGACGAGGGTTTTGCCGCTTCCCACATCACCTTGCAGTAAGCGATTCATGGGCCGTTCGGACGACATGTCCGCCCCGACCTCGGCGACTGCTCGTTGCTGATCACCTGTGAGCGTATGCGGTAGTCGATTTAAGATTCGAGCGTGAATTTTGCCAGTTGCTTCGCAAACGGGAGCCTTGGCAACTTTCTCGCGTCCGCGGCGCTGCAGCCCAATTGCCAGTTGCAGCACGAGTAGCTCCTGAAGCTTGAATCGTCGCTGCGCACGCTCGACGGCTTCCATGTCGGCGGGGAAGTGGATATCGCGCAAAGCCTGGGTAAGCGCCGGGACCTCCAAGCGGGCCCGCAGTGCATCGGGCAAGGCCTCGTCGACAAGTGGCAGGAGTGCAGGGACGTTCTGCGCTAGCATCTCGCGAACCATCGGTTGTTTTAGACCCTCAGTGAGCGCGTACACGGGCAGTGGCTTTTGCGTTGGCGGAACGTCGTGCGTGCCAAGCAAAACAATGTTGGGCTGTGTCATTTCCCAATTCAAGACGGTGGATTTCAACACTCCAGTGGCTACCAAACGCACGCCAGGGCGTACATCGTTCTTTCGGAACGGCTGGTTAAACCAGATTAACCTTACGAAACCACCCTCTTCCGCAGCGACAACGGCACCCAACATATGTTTGCCGCTTTGCGAGATTCGCTGATCCACTTCTTGGACGGTGCCGACGAAGCTAACTCGGATGTTTTCTTCAAAATCACCCACGTTTTGCAATGGAGCAACTTCCTCGTAGCTGCGCGGGAAGAAGAAAAGAAGGTCCATTGCTCGGCGAATCTCAAGCCGGTTGAGCAGTCGAGCCCGAAGTGTTCCCACACCTGGCAATCCATCAACCGGATCGGACAGTCGCCGATTCGAGTCGCTGGGGTGATACGGGGAATCGGCCAAACTGGGTTGAGAATCCATAACGCGCCGACGCCTAAAATTTCTTCGAAAAATGAGAATCCAACTGCAATCGACTTTTCAAACTGCTAGATTCTACAGCATTCCGGCTCAAAAATTTCAATTAGAACGGCGATCCAGGGGCGTTCCTGGACTGAGAGATCGGCCAGAGTCGGCTGTTTGGTTAGCTCGCGGTCATGACGGATGTTTGAACTAGTCTGATCGCGATCGAATCCTGCGTAACAGCGGTAATTTTGCGCAGCATTCGCGTTTATCGTAGGTGAAAGCAAAGTTGCGCGAAACTTTTGAGAAGTGCGGTGGTTTTAATTACTGGGTGAAAACTAGGTACTTGGAAACGTCGTTTGTTCCAGTCTACCTAGCTGCGAAAATAGATGCCGGTTCCCTTCGCTTGTCACTTGGAACGGCCGAATTGATCTAGCGATTTCTTAAGGAGTCCCCCATGAAGAGATTTTCAGGCGTGTTATCGCTAATCATGGCCCTGAGCCTGATTTCGGCGAATGTAATGGCTCAAGATGAACCTGGCGGCCGTCCAGGACGTGGTGGTGGAGGTCCAGGCGGACAAGGAGGACCCGGAGGATTTGGTGGTCGCGGCGGGATGATGGGTGGAATGGGCGGAATGGGCGGTGGAGCAATGCAGTTGCTCGGCCTTTTGCGCATGGAAGAAGTTCGCAAGGAAGTGAATGTTTCCACTGAATCTTACGACGCAATTCAAAA
>JANPLP010000409.1:0-9829 GCA_031426595.1 Planctomycetia bacterium
AGCAAATCGCATCGCGCAGGAATTCGCTGGGGCGAAGACTCACATCAGCATTCTTCCAACCGATATCACAAACGCTGAGCAAGTTGCGGAAACGCTTTCCCAGATCGAGGCCTCATTACCACCGTTGGCTGGCGTTTTTCATACTGCTATGGTTCTGGAAGATCGCATGTTGGTCGACTTGGATCGCAAGACTTTGGAACGTGTGCTTTGGCCAAAGATTCTAGGTGGTTGGAACTTGCATCAGCAAACGCTGGGCAAAACCCTCGATCACTTTGTGCTATTCTCTTCGCTTTCGAGTGTCTTTGGACACGCTGGCCAAGCCAACTACTCCGCTGCGAACGCGCTGCTTGACGGGTTGGCTCACTACCGTCGGTCGCTCGGATTGCCTGGGCTGGCGATGAACTGGGGACACCTTGGCGAGGTCGGTTATTTGGCGGAGCGTCAGCAACTTGGACAGCGACTAGAACGGCAAGGCGTGTTGAGTTTTTCAGTCAAACAAGCCCTGCAGTGCCTCGAGTACGCGATGCAGTTGCATGAATCTCAACTGAGTGTCTTGCGGATCGATTGGTCGCTGTGGCGCGGCCTGGGAATCACGTCGCGAATCTCACCGCGATTCGCACACTTACTGCGCAGTCGTGTCGGTGACGAAACTTCGAACGTGAAGCAGTTGGCTAGCGCGGAGCAACTGCGAACCGCAAAGGGGAGTGAACGCCCGCAGATGGTCGAACGGTTGCTGCGATTCAAAGCCGGATCGCTGCTCGGCATTGCAAGCGAGCAAATTCCGCGTGAACGCGCTCTCTTGGAAATGGGGCTTGATTCGTTAATGGCTATTGAGCTGCGGAACTGGATTGAGGCGCAGATGGAGATCAGTGTTCCGATCGCAGCCTTGATGCGCAGTGCGAGTGTCGGTGAATTGATCGGCAAAGTCTGCGAGATCATTGAGGCCTCGGTGAGCACCGCAGCTTCGGCTCAGGGAGCTTCCATTTCGCGACCTTCGAAATCTAGCACCTCAAGCCAAATGATCGCGTCAAGCAGTGACCAGATCAGCGGCCAGCAAGCGAACGAATTGCTAGAGCAACTTCCAGCGTTGGACGATAGCGAAGTTTCCCAGTTGTTGGCGCGGATGCTCGAAGATCGCTAAGGTCTGCTGTCGAAGAGGTTGCATGCATCAAGGCTCACCTCAGCATGCGTGCGTCCAGCCATAAGACATGGTCACCATACTGAGCGAAATCCGCTTGATCGGTGACAAGCACAAGTAGTTGCGAGCGGCTGATGTCGAGGTTCAGAAGCTGTGGTTCAATGTGGCCGCGAGCGAGTTGAAAGCTGGCGATCTCCTGGAGTTTCCCGGAACGCGCCACCAAGACTTGGCAATTCGCACTGCCGAGCATTTGGTGGGCACCGGCGGCGGGTTTGGCAAGCTGCACTTCGGCGAGCAAGCGAGTTTCGGTCCCGTCTAGCCGAAATGCAACTTGTGAGGAACTGTGCATGGCCAAACCGCGGTCGATAATGCCTGAAGAAGTCATTAGTGGTTGGCCAAGCACATCACGATTGCGACCGAGCGACCAAGTGAGTTGCGATTGTGGTACGTGTTTGTAACTGGCAGGTTCGAGGTCAGCAAGAAAAGTGGTGTTCGCAGGTCGATTGGTTAAAACTACGATTCCGCGACAAAATTCGGGCCGAGAGTCCAGCGACTGAAGAGCAACTCCGTCGGCCAGGTCGACCCGCACTTGCGCCGCGTCATTGTTTACTTGGCGAATGTTCAAACGCGAGCCATCTGCGAGTCCCAAAACCGTTTGTTTATTCTGAGCTGGAATTGCACCCATCAAGGTTGGGCTGAACACGATCGCGAGCACTTCGTTGGTATCGACAGCTAACGTCTGGCCCGCATTTTCGAGAACGTAGTTGGGGGTCTTTTCAAGTTTATCCAATTCGAATCGAAGTATGCCGGAGATTTGCCGGCTGCCCGTTAGCCAGAGGGTGTCTCGGCCACCTGAGGCCGATTCCATCTGCATTTGGAGTTGGTTCCAAGCGGTGATCGAAGCGGGGGCGATCATGACTAGACCGCGCACGGCTCGCAGCGGCACCTTTGCGGGCTGGAACCATTCAGAATGGACTGTGAATGCCTGCTCCGAATCGAACTCGATGCGGCCGACCAGCCAACTGCCGTCGGAGAGCCAAATCGCTGATTTTTGTAGCACTCCAGGCCACGCGCCCCAGCGAACAATCGCTGAACTGTCTAGCGTTTGCTGCTGAGCCTTGTTGCCAGAGGTGCCAGAGTTACCTTTGATTTCAAAGGTCCATTTACCGTCTGCATTGAGATTGGTTAATTCAGCATTCGGAAAGATAGAATCGCTTGTATGGAGCGGTATTTGGGTGGAGGTGTGCGAAGTTTGCTGAGATTGCGCTAACAACAGGAGGCGTGCGGGAGACGTCGTAGCTGTAAAAAAAACAGCCGCGATGAGTAACCAGCGTGACCGTTGCATCAGTTACACCATTCAAAAAAACCGATTGCGGCAAGTCGGCTGTGAAGCGATGTGATCTGCTCAAGCGACAAATCTTGTTGCGGCAATCGACAATGCGCTCCCGACTTTTCACCTTGCCAACTCAGCACGTGCTTGAGTGCGCTTTGAAACGGGTAGCTTACCAAGATATTGATGAAGGCGATCGACTTGGCTTGGTACTCACGGGCTTTCGTGAGGTCGCCTTGTTCGAAGGCAGCAATCAGTCGTCGGTAGAGCGGCGTGGCAATGTTGTAGGTGCTACCCACCGCGGCTTTGGCACCCACGCTCAGGGCGGCGATCAGCATTTCGTCGACTCCCCACATCACTTCGAAACGGTGGTCGTCGAGTTCTAGACATTGTTGGTATTCATACACTTCGGTCGCAGTGAACTTCAGGCCGACTAGATTCGGCATAGCTTCGCCACCCTGCTTCAGGAACTCAGTCATGCTGATTCGGTTGCCGGTGAGCGAGGGGACGTGGTAGTAATAAAACGGTAGTTCTCGAGCTGCATCGGCAACCACTTTCATGGAGTCGACGAGAACTTGGACGCTACCGATTTTGAAGTAGCTGGGGCAGGTTGCTGACATGCCCGCGGCACCATGCTGCGCGGCGTGTGCGGCCAGTTCAGCGGCTTCTGCCAACGAGTTATGGCCGACTTGAACCAAGACCGGAATCCGTCCTGCCACGGCTTGCAGGGATTCCGAGGCGACCGCTTTGCGTTCACTGCTTGAAAGAGAAACCCCTTCGCCCGTGCTGCCGCAAATGTAAAGCCCCGCGACCCCTTGTTCGATTAAACGTTCGATTTGAGGCCCGATGCGATCCAAGGCTACTTCGCTGCCCGATTTCATGGGTGTCAGAGTGGCAGCAAAGAGTCCATTGTAGCGAGTAAGTTTCATGTGGGGCTTTCAGGGGCGGGTTGTTAGACGCAGCGTGCTGCTCTAAGCGAGATCAGCATTCATGCCAATCTTGATATTCGGTCAACCCAAATGGATAGTTTGCACAAAATTAGATCTTTTCCCAGTGCACAGTCGTTGGCGTCTCTTCGTCGGACACGGGCTGAAAGTTAGGGCAACCGTCCTGGTTCCAGCAAGTTGTCGCCGCCAGCACCTGCTTTCACTCAGCCTGTCGCGCCGGGCCAGTTTGAATACCAGTTGCGGAACAGTTGCCATTGTGTCCGTAGGAATTCGCGTTGGGCGTCCGAGAGCCGGTCGGGAGCGTTAATGTGGTGCTCGTACTCCGAGTTCCCTTCCAGCACCATGAGATACTTGTAGTACAACACCAAGTCGGGGCCCTCATCGAAAGTGGAAAGCACAGTCAGGGCTTCGTCGAGTTCAGCGGCGAGGCGGCGAGCGGTTGAATCGCCTTGCGCGGCTCGTTCACACAATTGAACCATTCGCAGGACTTCGCGAGGCAATGCATTACCAACTCCCGTGATCGCGCCACCAGCCCCACAATGAACGAAGCCATGGAAGACTTGCGTGTCGACTCCGACCATCAGCGTCAAGTTTGGATTACCGCTGGTGATGTGTTCCGCCGCGTAGCTGAGCGACTTAGAGCCGCCGAATTCTTTGAAGCCGATCAGGTTTGGGAACTCACGGTGGAGATCGAAGAACAGATCGGCTTTCGTTTCAAACCCGTAGTAAGGACTGTTGTAAATCACAGCAGGCAATCCCGCAGCGGCTTTGAGAATGCCCGCAAAGTGTGCGCGCTGCGCCGAAGTGGAGGTACCTCGCGACAAGACGCGTGGAATCACCATCAGACCTTCAGCGCCCACTTTTTTTGCATGTGCCGCATGGGAGGCAGCGATGGCAGGGTTCTGTGCACCGGTGCCAACGATGACCGGCACACCCGCCGCCGTCAGAGCTCGCACACCGTCGCGTCGCTGTTCATCCGTCAATAGCGGCCAATCACCCATCGAACCACAGTACACCACCGCTCGCATTCCAATCTCCACCAACTCCTTGCCCTTCGAAACGAGAGCATCAAAGTTGGGCTTGCCATCCGCTGAGCAAGGGGTCATTAAAGCTGGAATGCAACCGGTGAAGATATTCGATTTGGTCATTGGAACCTTTAGGTTGGCTATTGGTTTTGTTCGGCTGTGATCGCCATCACAACAGGGGCCGATCGATCGGGGCCTTTGATGAGCTCGACTGCCTTCACCACGACTTGCCGTTTCGGACTGACGCTCAAGTAGCGGATCTGTTGTCCTTGCAGCGCGAACGCGAACTTGGACTCGGGCACATCGACGCGACGAATATAGTCCGCGAAGTGAACGCCATTGACCAGCGGGTGATCTTCGATTTCATCATCGGCGTACTTGAACCGCACAATCATGCTGGTCGTTTTTTCGCTATCGTAGGGGAATCCCCAACCGCTAACACCGCTTAACATATGAATCGTTTTGACGACCATGTTACAAGGTAGCGTAACACTTTTCGGCATTTTAGCCGCTAGAGGTGCGTTTGGACCATAGAGCAATACGATGTTCGGCTTGGTCTTACCAACAGGATCTACCAAATAGAACGGAACACCTTCGAACTCTTTCGGCTTCCAGTCCCGGAAAACCAAGCGGTCGGGACCGTTGTCATCATTGCTGAATAACCCTTTTGTACTAATGGCTGAAGCCACAGTGCCCAACTGCAAGGGAACATAGCGTCCCTTGCTAGCCAAAAATTCGAGCAGGTTGGTCATATCGTCCGGCTTCAACTGCTGTTCAAATCCCTCCGGCATCAGCGACTTATTGGTTGAAGTGATTCGCTCGATATCATCGCGTGCTATCGAATGACGCTTGGCTTCGGCATCGATCAGTTCGACCGCGGAGTTCGATTCGGCGGCGAGCATACCACTGAGGACTTGTCCATCCGCGGTAAGAACCGTGTAGCGGCGGAAGTTACCTTCGACGCTTCGGTTTGGATCGAGAATATGGACCAACAATTCTTCCTTGGGATGAACAGCCATGCCTGTCAGATCCGGTCCGATTTCGTTTCCCTCACCGGAATGCTTGTGGCAGTTAGCACAGTTCTTAGTGAACAGCGCCTTACCCAGTTTGGCATCGCCGGTTGCATGTGTGGTCGGCATGTAAGTGTCGAGCACTTTTTGACGGTCGGCGCTAACCAGTCCACCGGTTGCCGCCAAGATCTTCTCTGCCGTCGCACGTACTTCTCTATCGGGATGACTTCGTAGCGACTGACGTTGGTCGAGTGACAGATCAGCCAGCGAGATCGTTCCTTCTTTGATCGACGCCAACATATCTTGGGTTGTTTTCGGTCGCTTCATCAGCACCGATATCACATCGCCGCGAAGCGTTGGAGTTAGGGAAGGCCACGCTTCGATCATGGCTGACGAAACGCTCGCTGCGGACGAATCGGCAAGAGCTCGAACCACACCGGAAGCAACAGCAGGCGGCATTTGCGGTGTGATTGCAGCCATCAGCTTGCTAGCTACGTCTTCATTCGACGGGTCGAGACTGATCAGATCACTGGCTGCAGCGATGCGATTTTTTGGACTGGCAGCGCTATCTTCAACGAGTGCGAGCATACCGGCGGAAATCTCGGAAGCGTATTTCTTCAGCCGCTCACTACCCCACTGGCTCGCTAAGCGTACCAATGAACCTCGCGACTGCGCACTCATGGTGCCGATCAGTTTTTCCAAAGTCGCTTCGCTGGTTTCGGTCAGCTTGATCTCGCTATTCTTAGGCCAGCCTGAAGCGAGGCCTTCGATCACTGCGTCTGCCGCGCTGGGATTCGCGTTCGCTAAGCTGGCGAGCAGTTTCTCGAGTCCAGCGGCGTTCATTTCAGAGCGTGCTAGATGTTCAGCAATCACACGCACCGACAGGGCCTGCGTGTCGCTCAACGAGTTCGCCTTAGGGTCCTGGGCGTTCTGAGCTGCGCCCGCGTTGCTAACCAAGAGAGCTGCAAGGAAGTGATCTGAGTGCATTGCAGCGGCGCAGATCAAACCTTCCTGCAGGAACTTATCAGCCATGAAGTCAGCGTTCTTGGAGGCCTCCGCAAGTTTCTTTCCTACCGCTTCGGCGTTCGGTTGGTCCGCCAACGCCATCAGCGCACCGATCTGAACTTGCTTGTCTTGGTCCTTTAGTAGGCCAGCGGCAACGATCGCTTCTGCAGATTCTGCAGCCGCAGGCAACACGAGCGCCGCGTTGCGACGCACACCAGCGGCCTTGTGCTTAAGCGCCGCAACAGCAGCGGCAAAGGCATCGCCAGAAGCTTTATTAAGCGAGCCGATCCCCTTGAGAGTCCACAGCGCATGAATCGCGCCGACGTTGTTGCCGGTTTCATCCACGGAAGGATCTGCCACCAACTTAATGAGTGCTGATGCGACGTCGGTTTGGCCGCGTTCGACTAACAACCGCTGAGCGTGGCGGCGCCAGAGTCGATTCGGGTGGCTAAGCGCTGCAACTAGCGACTCCGGTTTCGTGACATCCAGCTTCGGTGCTTTGTCTGCGCCGGGCTGTCCGTCTTTTCCGTCATAAACCAACCTGTAAACGCGACCATACTTTTTATCGCGGAGATCGGATTCGTAAGCGTTGCCTTTACCTGTTTTAAAGCCTTGCGGAGTTGGATTGTGCTGGACGATAAAGTTGTACCAATCCAAGATCCACATGTTTCCATCGGGACCAACCTCCGCCATGATCGGAGCGGCCCAGTCATCGTCGCTAGCAACCAAATTAAAGGGACTTGAATCGCGGAACGTGGCACCCTCACGGTTCAGCACGAACGTACCCACTAAATGCCCCGTGGGCTCGCAAACAAAAGCCACCCTATTCCACCAGGCTTTGGGATATGTGCGCGCTGTGTACAACGCGTGGCCTGCGCCGGCTGTGTAACCACCGTGTTGATCCACTTGCCGAACTTTTTCGGTGATTGCATTGAACATGTGAGTATCGGCGATCTGGTCGGCCATCAGACTTGGCGTCCAACCTTTGACGCGTTCGTAATACCGATTCGGAATGGGCACGAAAAAGCTCGGCGCGCGGTTGGCGGTCGAAGCAAAAATTAAGCCTTCTTCGCTGATCCCGATTCCCCAACTGTTGTTGGTAGTCGAGCGAACGAATTCAACATCCGTTACTTTGGCTTTGTCTTTGCCTTCGGCAG
This sequence comes from Planctomycetia bacterium, assembly GCA_031426595.1. Taxonomy (GTDB): domain Bacteria; phylum Planctomycetota; class Planctomycetia; order Pirellulales; family Pirellulaceae; genus Aureliella. The sequence continues at coordinate 7,613 of JANPLP010000409.1, forward strand.
CTACCGTAAAATTGAATGGGCCTTGGCGGAAGCCGCGGTGCTTGCCGGTGGCGTACTCGGGATGAGAATCGTTATAGCCCTGCATCGCCCAGTAGCGATTGTCGAGTCCATAGATGAAGTTGCTAACGCCGCCGTGCGTGTCTCCCATCGCCCAGCCGGTGATCAGTACTTCGCGAATGTCTGCTTTGTCGTCGCCGTCGGTATCTTTTAAGTAGATCGTTTCCACGCCGGCTTGCACCACAACTCCACCGCGGCAAAACTCAAGCGAAGTTGGGATGCTCAGTTTTTCGGCGAAGACCGTTGTCTTGTCCATCACGCCATCGCTGTTCGTATCTTCGCAGATACGGATGCGGTCGCGACCCTGCTCCGGTGGCATCAGTTCATTCGGGTAATCGATGGTTTCGCAGATCCACAGTCGGCCGCGCTCGTCCCAATTCATCGCGATGGGCTTGCCCTGAATCTCAGGTTCGGAAATTGTCAACTCGAGGTGGAAATTCTCCGGTGTAACGTAGTGTTTGATCGATTCGTTGGGCGGAAGAGGCTTCTGCATCTTGGTCATCGCGTCGCCCTGAACACCCCAGCGATTGCTCGGCAGGTAGTTCGGAATCTTAGGGCCAACCTCTTCGAACTCGAACGGGGGCAACTCCTTACTCAACTCGGTCATCTTGGGAACTGGAAAAGCCGACTTGTCGCTGTAGGCTGGAACCGAAGCCGGATCGTCCTTGCAAGCCCAGCGAATGCCGCGTTCGACTAAATTCTGAAAGCCTGGATGGGACCAGGTGCGTTGATCGTGACCCCAAGCGGTGTAGAAGACGCGACCGTTTCCATGAGTGCGAACCCATGTCCAAGGCTCGGTTTCGTTGCCTTGATCTTGGCCCCCTGCGCGACGCACTTCTAATACGATGCGGTTGCGATCGTTGTGCTTGGTGTGAATGTAAGTCTCATCCCAGCTGGAGAAACCGCTGAAATCTTTCATGATCGGATGTTCGGGTTGCACAATCTCGGTCGAGAAAATCTCACCACCGTGCTTCTTGAATTGGGCACCGACCAAATCGATGTAAGTGGGCGAATTCAGAAAGCAATAGGAAGCGCAGTGCAAGGGGATAAAACCGCCACCGCCAGCGACGTATTCGAGTAACGCAGATTCCTGAGGGGCTGGCAGCTCAGTCGTGTTGGCAAACACAATTAAGCCGGAATACTTCTTGAGATTTGCGAGTTCTAGTTGCTTGAGATCAGCCGTGTAAGTAATTTCGATCCCACGTTCTTGGAGAACGGGTTGCAATTGATCGAAGCGAGCTTTGGGTTGATGATGCCCGTTGTCGCCCAGGAATAGGACTTTTAAGTCCGCAGCCGCAGCCGTGGATGCAACAAGGCAAAGGCACAGGGCCACGGGGAGACAAAGGGCCACGGGGAGACACTGTACCGACTTAAAACGCTGTTGGAGTGAGTGCAGAGGAAAGCTGCACATCCAGGATATGAGTCGCTGAGTCAATTCTTCGTTCCTAAATAATTGGAGTCTTTGGGGAGCGGCTTCCGCAGGTCCGAGGATAATGTCGTTGGCTTAAGTCCGAGGCGGGGCAGATCCGCTTGAGGGCACGATGTGCGTAAGGCAATGAGTGGGTCAATCGTCGAATGGGTCAGTCGTTGACGTGCGGGCGTCCTATTCTAGCTAGAAAGTAAACGATCGTGAGCGACATGGGGGGCAGAAACACGAGGGCGCGTCTGAGTTTGCAAAAGCAATTACCAGAACGACTGGGGGCCGTTACCGCACCTCGGGCGTCGATAACTGGTAAATACGCTGCCGTTAAATCGCAAGTTGCGGTAGACCTCCTCGGTTTAGACTAGCACGTTCGCCCTTCTTCGCCATGAGGAAACGCGCATGCAAATTGAGTTTTTTTACCGCGATCGCAACTTGGAAGACTTTTTGGACCTCGTGCTTTGTCCAGATTTAATTTTAGGGTGCACGCTCTGAGGGCTCTGCGAAGGGCGTGTCTAATGTCGCTCAAATCACGCCCTTCGCAAAGCTTCAGGGCGTGCCACCCCAATACGATCAACCCTAAAATTTAATCTGGACAAAGCACTAGTGCTTCAACACAATTTAACTTTGGGGTAGAGATGCTTCAGTTTTTTGCGGGCATCCTCGACAGTGAATTGCCAGTCGACCCCTCGTTGTTTCGCATTCGTTGCAGTTGCCCAAGCGGATACTTGGGCCTGAAT
>JANPLP010000410.1:0-2941 GCA_031426595.1 Planctomycetia bacterium
CCTTCACTAGCGATGACTTTATCGATCTCGTCGATGAAGATGATTCCCAGATTCTCGCTTGCCTCAATCGCGCGTGCGCTGATCTTGTCATCATCGATCAACTTGTCGGCTTCCTGTTCGGTGAGCACCTTGCGAGCCTGGGCAACGGTCATCGAGCGACGTTTATTATTCTTCGGGATGAACTTTTCAAACATGCCCTGCAAATCAAGGTCCATGTTCTCCAGCCCCACGCCACCGACCATGATCGGTGAACTCTTTTGTTCAATCGAAAACTCAACCGGCTTTTCTTCCATCAAGCCATCGCGGAGCATGTCGCGCATCTTTTCACGCGTCCGAGTTCGCCGCGCCGCCGCCTCTTCGTCGCTCTCCGTGTCGTCCTCCGACTCGTGCCTCGCTGTTGGCAATAAGAGGTCCAGCAATCGGTCTTCTGCGCGGAGCGCCGCTTCATTGCGAACGCGTTCTTTCTCACGAGCTCGAATCATGCTGATTGCGTTCTCGATCAAGTCGCGGACCATGCTCTCGACATCGCGACCGTAGTAACCAACTTCGGTGTACTTAGTTGCTTCCACCTTGACGAAAGGAGCTCCCGTTAACTTAGCCAGTCGTCGAGCGATCTCGGTTTTGCCTACGCCGGTCGGTCCCGCCATGAGAATGTTCTTGGGGCTCACTTCGGCCTGAAGTTCGTCCGGTAACTGACTTCGCCGCCAGCGATTGCGGACCGCAATTGCGATCGCTCGTTTAGCATCCCCTTGGCCCACGATGTAACGATCGAGTTCAGCCACAATTTGCCGGGGCGACAACTTTGCGATGTCCAGAGTTTCATTCGGCGTTAAGTTACTCATCCTGGGTGCTTCATCCTACACTGTCCAATTGTTCAACCAGAACCGAGCCGCCCGAGTAGATGTCCAGCTCACCAGCGATTTGCAACCCATGGGCGACGATATCGCGAGCTTCCAGATTGCTGTGCCGAACCATGGCGCGCGCCGCCGCGACTGCATAGTTACCACCCGAGCCGATCCCTAATATGCCATCCGTTGCTTGAATCACATCGCCGGTGCCGCTGATCAGCAAACTGTTTCGGCTATCAACGGCGATCAGCAAAGCTTCCAAGCGACGTAGAGCTCGGTCGCTTCGCCAGTCCCTAGCGAGTTCCGTTGCGGCTCGCGGTAGATTAGCTGGATAGTCCTTCAGCCGCGCTTCGAAGCGCTCCATCAGAGCAAAGGCGTCTGCCGCACCCCCCGCGAATCCGATGATAACGTTGCCACCAGCCAATTTGCGCACCTTGCACGCGTCGCTTTTGACAATTGTTTTGTCAAGCGTAACTTGGCCATCGCCACCCAAAGCCACAAAGTTGCGGTGGCGTACAGATAAAATTGTGGTAGCGTGAAACTGCATTTCCCGATTCCGCGGTTAGCAAGCATGCAATCGTAAGCACGCTACAATAACAGCCAATCGCGTTTTGCAACAGTAATGGTTGCATTTGCAACCCAGCCAATTCGCGGCCCCTGAACCAGCCGCGATTTACAGTTTTGCTGCATTAACGACTACTTTTTGGTATCGACTTCGATGTCTTTCAGCGATCTACCTAATCGCTTGCGACTTCCCGACGGGCCGCTTACCGCTCCTGTGCCACTCGCCGCCGCATGAGCTAGACGGGGCGATGCTTCTGCATTTTTGTCGACTCGCAACAAACCTGCGACGCTCGGATGCAAATCTTCCGTCGATGCGGGTGTGCCAAGAGTTTCAATAGCATCGCTAACTCCTAATAACACCGATTGACGAACACCATCTCGAATCCAAGTGAAGAAATTCATTCCGTTCATTTTGTTCTCCGTAGTTCGCCGTAAGGGTCAACGCGAACACATTCTCAAATGTCTGTTTGTGGAAAGCAGTACGCCGCGCAAACGTTCGGTTTAACGAGGCAGTACGTCGATCGCTTGTACATCACCGCCTGACGAACGTCCAGGTCGACTTGAGCTCCAGGTTCTAGTCTCTCGGCCTGCCCAAGTTTGCAAGCAATCCTTATCGAGCGCCTCATCAACTTTATGACTTGGGATGAAGCGTGGAAAAAATCCCCGCTTGCTAGCAACGCTAAACGCCCGCTTAGCGAACTCATCACTAAACGGGCGTTTAAAAATCAGGATACAAAACTAAGAAACCCAGAATGACCGAAAGCATTCACGTCTGCGTACGGAGGTTCGAACAAGCATTCCGAGTCGCTTGTTCAGCGTTGATTCAAACGCAACATCATTTCGCTGTCGCCACGTTGGACCTTCAGCAGCAATCGACCTGAGTTGCCTTCAAGAGCTTCAATTAACTCGGCGCCGGTCGTAACCGCTTTGCCATTAGCTTCGAGAATCACATCGCCAGGACGTATTCCCAATTGAGCCGCTTTGCCGCGTCGGTCCATTGAAATCACGACTAAACCCGATTCAATGCCTTCGACATCCAGTTCACTCGCCAACTCAGCATCCAGTGGTTGCACCCTGATCTTGAGTTCTTCGATATCTGCCGTCGGCGACATGGCAGCAAGTTTTTTGTCGTCCAGCTCTTCAACCGTGATGCTAATCTTCATCGGGCGCCCATTCCGGAAAATATCCAGCTCAACCACTTTTCCGGGACGAACCATTGCTACCAAGTTCCGCAGACCCGCGACCGAAGTGACTTCGCGTCCATTGGCTTTGACAACGATGTCCCCCTTCTTCAGATCTGCTTTCGAAGCAGGGGCACCTTCTTGCACTGCATCGATGGCCACACCATCGACCACTTCATTAGGCAGCCCCTGCTCGCGCAAACTCTCATAAGTCACATCGCCTAACTGCGCCCCGATGAAGCCTCTTCGAACTCGACCGCTCTCGCGCAAATCTTGCATAATGTAAGACACAGTGTTGGACGGGATCGCAAAACCCACTCCTGCGCTGGTCCCGGTGCTCGAGTTGAT
>JANPLP010000411.1:0-19196 GCA_031426595.1 Planctomycetia bacterium
AGGAGGGAACAGGCGACACATCAACCCTCGAGGACTACTCCGTCCTAGTCCGCCTCCGCAACGACGACGAATCCTAACCCCTCCCTTCCGTAGGTCGCACCTGCAGTAGGTCGCACCTGCCGGGTGCGACTCCCCCCACCCAAATCCCCCCACCCCAATCCCCCCACCCGAACCGACCTCCCGATACAAATCACCGTTTTGAATCGATGAATTTGCCGCGATTCCTCCTTCGCCGAACTTACAGCTAATCCGAAATGGATGTCGGAATTCGACGCAAGACCGTAGTTTGGGACCATTGTCCCGAACCAGCAAACGGACGGTTCAAAGGTACGAATGCCACCCGAGTTTCACTCGGGGGTTTGCAACCACCCGCTTCTAAGCATGTCGGTAGGAGTACTTCGGGGCAATAACGCGTTGAAACTTGAGCCTGAGGCGCTAGCCGAGTATTTCCAGCAAAAAATCGGCTAGCGAGTCAGGCTGGGCTGTCAAATATTTGCTATTGTGGCGGTTGGCGCTTGCGCAACGTTTTTGCCACGAGACTCAGAAGGTTTCCGTTGGCTTTATGCCAGCGGGACCACAATTGGCAGCTACCATGGCAACGGAACGTCTGCCGCTCTCCGTCCGGTTCATCCGGGCGGAAGCAACGTTTATGCACATGGCAGCCTTCACGTGCTTCCGCTGGCACAAGGCCAACGGAGAGCTTGAAACGAATGGGTTTTCAAGTAGCTGCCAATTGTGGCCTCCGCCCGGACAAGCCGGACGGAAGGCAAAGCAAACTCGATAAAAACGGCACAAAATCGTCTCGTCCAAAACGAACGTCAATACCGAATTTTTAACAGCCCAGCCTGAGGCTCAAGCGGTAGGTCTCAACAAGCCACTCAATAAACAAACGTTCGTTTTACTCAAAGATTCATGCCGACGTGCATAGAACAGTTGGTCAGAACCACCGGCATAAAGCCAGATGGCATGGCAGAATACCACGCCACTACTCGCGGATTTTCAACTGCGCTTTGGCAGCATCCAAAGCGTCCACGATTTGTGGATTGCCGGGAAGTTTCTCACGCAAAAACTCCAAGCACTTGATCGCTTCGGCTGGCTGCTTGTTCTTCAAATACAGATTCGCTAGATCAGACCAAGCGACCAGTACCTCCGGGCATTCCGAATTGATCGTCGCAAGCCAGCGGATGGCCGCTTCGGATGACAACGAATTCGAATCGAGCATATGCACCACGAGCCGACTTATTGCGACACCATAGGCAGGACTCATCTTAATTGACGCAACCAACGCTCCCGTCGCGGATGCGCTGAAATCCCCGCGCCCAACCGACGATACCGCGGCAACGAATCGGTCGACTCCTGCCTCTGCCAATTGCTGGCGCTTCATCGAACTGCTTTGCGCCATTTCAGTCATTAGGTTGTCGATAATCCTCTTATGCAGGTCGTTAGCCTCGTTTGGCTTGGCTATCGCCTGAAGCAGACCCATGAGCTCACGCGACTCTGGATTCAATTGGATTGCCAAGGAGAACACAAGATCGAGATTGGGCGAGCTTTTTTGACCTTTAGGACCCACAGCAATGTTGGCTACGCTTGCTGCTTTCGGAATGGATTGCCTCAACGCGTTGGCAACCAAATGCCTCAACGCGGCAGACGAAGCCAACGATCGAAACCTTGCTTGGTCATTGGGAGGAATGCTCCGGAGTTGCTCTGCGAGAATCGCTTGCGCTTCTTTGAAACTATCGATAATCAACAAACAACGAAAGGCAGTCACAATCGATTCCAAAGACGGTGCAGCGTTGTCCCGCGTTGACCAGAATACCTGAAGCGCTTGGTTGGCATACTCCTTGCCTTGCGACAAATCGCGCACGGAGGCAGACTCGGCCGTTAGCCCCAATGCTTTCACATCGTTGTTCGAGATCGATTTCAAGCAGCGGTCGGCTTCGCCAAGCAAATCAATCCGCTTGACACTCTCCAATCCGGTGGAATTCCGTAGCGCCCTCTCCACCAGAATCTGCGCCAGAGAGAGATTGGCAGCGGGAGCGATCGCATCGGTTGCGGTCAGTTCGCGAACCGTCTTTTCGATCTTTGGCAATTCGTCTGCAGTCAACTCGATGCTGTTCTCGATTTTCGAATGGACCAACCATAGGCTTGCTTTCGGAGCAAGTACGCTGCCCAATCGTTTGACCCGTTCCATGGCACCGAGCGCGTTCTGGTACTCTGTCTTTGCCAAGCCCAAATTCTGGGCTACCAAGCTATTGGTGTCCGGACTCTGGTTGCCCAACGCTTCGCTCATATAGAGCTGCGACAAATGTTGACTGACGACCCCGTAACGGTAGTGGTTGGAATCATCGGTAGGATTCCAACCGACCAGCCTCCGAAGCGACAACTGAGAATCCTTTAAGATCTCGATACGCTCTTTTGGGGACAAATCGGAACTCGATGCATTCGCCCCCCCGGTCAACCCGCTCAACTCCGGCGCAACGTCTTGTTCTATTTGGAGTCGTTTCAAATTGGATTCGACAACGTGGAGATAGCGCTGCCGAATTTGGGGCCGGATCAGGACCAGATAGTAACCCGACACGAATACCGCGATCAGAAGCAAGATCAGCGTCGGAATCCCTTTCCTCCAATGCTCCTCGAACGTACCGGCCTCTTGGCTCTCCAAGTCCGCCGCGGTCGGTTTTGGGATCTCGGGCGTTAAGCCAGCCGCGTTGGCAATGGGGTCACCGAGCATTGCTACCCTTTTCTGCGGTCGAATTGGTTTTGGCCCCGTCCTTAAGCAATTGGAAACTGGTCCTCAGTTGATTGACGGCGGTCATGAGATTTCGATGAGCGGTGTCACGCTGTTGCTCGTCGATGGGCTCGTTCGATTCCAACATGATTTGGATTTGGAACGAAACGGGTTCTAGAATCGTTTGCTCAAATCGCTCCAACCCCTGAACGCCTTTGGCTGCGCTCCGAATAGGGGTTCCATCCAGTTGAAATATTGCATAAACGACATAGGCAAACTTTCCTTGATCGTTGCTCATGTCCAATATTTGCGGATAGAACTTTCCCTCTGGAGCCGCGTCTGTCCCGCCATAGGACAATTCGAGTTGGGTCGACGCAGTGTTCAGTCGCCACCCTGCTCCTTGGTAGCAAATGGCAAGTAAGTGGAATCCTCTAAACGGAAAGTCCGTGGATACCATGACAGGTCCGACAGGACTGCGATACATCCAAACATTCGAAAACTGGCCTTGAGAACTTTCTCTGCTGCGCTCGAGGTGCTGGAACGATTCCACCTGCCAATCCTCCAGCCGCTTCGGCAAGACTTGCGATTCCCGCACTCTTTCGAGGGACGCCTTGTCGAAGCTGGGATAGCTATGCAACGTATTGCGAGTCAAAATCTGCAAAGAGAATGCCCCGACTCCCAGGAAGGCAAGCATGAAGAGGACGTTGGCAATTGCAGGAACAAGGGGTGGGATGCTGCTAACCAAGGATCGCTGCTCCTGCGACTTCGCGATTTCCGGTCGAGGCGTTTTTCTTCTGAATACCGCGCCGGCAAATTGGATGAACGCAAAGTCACAACTAAAGGCGCCCACAAAAACCAACAGGCCCAGAACGGTATGCTGTGTGCCATGAGACAAATCAACTCCGAGCCACTCAAGACCCAATACGATTGAAACCAAGCGGACAATGTTGCCGCAGGAAGCCCATACCGGTACCAGCGATAGCGATATCACAGCCACAAAGAGCCTTTGTCGAAACCAAAGGACGAGGCAAAGGCAAATGGCCATCAAGGCATAGAGGCTATCGACACCGCTGCACGCCTCGTCAACAAAGAGTCGCTTCTGCGCGAGCTCCAGTACATTGCCTTCTGGCAAGTGCAGGATGCCGATGCAATCCAGAATGACGCTGGTAAACATACTGGACTGACGCTGCAAAAACTGGATAAGCTTGCTGTCATAACCAGCAGGGAAGGGCAGTGTCATCCAAAGTACGCTGGACAGCCCGACGGCAGCTTGCCAGTGCAAATTGTTTCCACGCAGCAACAACCAAGCAACAACCAATCCCACGCCAGCAGCATAAGCCAGCCACGGCGAAGAAATCAAAATGGACTCGGCAGCAGCAAGGACGCACAATAGTGCTGTAGCGGCACCAGCGACAAGACGAAGGTTCGATCGGCAGGACGCCAGACCGCCTAATCGCTGATAAGCGAAGTAGCCAAAGCTAAGCCATGCCATCGGGAAGAACTGAAAGTGCGGCCTCGACCAAAGGCTCAAGCACTGAACCCACAACATTGGCGCAAGGCAAACGAGTGCAAAAACAAATGCCCAGTCCGTTAAGCTAAAAGAGATTTTCTTAGATTCAATCACTCTGACGTGTTCTCAACTATTTCAGGAAATGAAACTGATTCTAGTCGCTCTTAAAACCTTAGAAGACTCTCAAATTTACGACAACAAATCTCTCTATCAAAATTCTCCTCAGCGATTCTACGACCTCGCTGTCCCATCTCTAATAATATACTTTCTGGCGTAGACTTTGCTGCACCAATGGCCTTAGCTATACCCTGTATATTGCCAGGCTCAACCGTCCATCCAAGCATTTCCTCCTCTACAAGACGCCAGACAGAATTTCCCTTCGGGACAATTGCAAGAATGGCAGTTCCACTCGCCAAAATCCCATACAGCTTACTTGGAGCGAGACAACCAGTAATGGACTGGTCCATGGATACGACATGCAAATCTGCAGCTGAAAGGCTTTCTGCAAGGTGTTCCTTTGGTTGGTAGTCCATGAAACGTATATAGGATCTGCAAGCAGCGTACTTTTCCAAATCCTTCTTCCTTGCTCCATTGCCGATAAGAACAAGCACTATATTTGTCTGGATACCGCTTAACTCGGAAACCTTATTCGCTAATCCACCGACGTGAGCTACCTCGTTTTTGAAGACATGGCCCATAGCATCAACCAAGACATCGAGTCGCTGCGTCATCCCCATATTACCCGAGTGCATGACAACAAACTTGTCCTCCAAGCTCTCTGCACGTCTAAAGGCATTCTGCACTTTTATTGGTTTTACTGCATTACAGTCTATCCAGTTTGGAACAATAGTCATTTTGCTACGATGGATACCCCAATCCCCTAACCTTTGTTTCATGTCATCGTCTAGCACCACTATTCCTTCCGCCTGTTCGTACTCCGCTTTAAGCCTTTTGCGCAACCCACGCATTACGACATTGTCAGCCGTTATTCCTAACGAGATCGCAACATCGGGGTAGATGTCCTGGAGATAATAGAATAACCGAGCGCGCCTTCTCCGAGCAATTGGCCCAACAATCAGCGGCAATAAAAACGGATCCGTCTCGCACACAATAACCTCTTCGCAACCAGCCGTCATGACGGGTAACGACTTACCCCATTTTCGTACGGCAAACGTGAAAGAAAACAAATTGCATAACCGTGCAAATTTCCGATTCTTTGGCATTTGGCGATGCGATAATCTATTAACACGAACACCATTGCGTCTTTCGACTCCGGATGAAACAAACTGTTTCCCCTCGGCATTCCAGTTGGGTTGACCGACGATTGCCTCAACATTCCATCGTGGTGCTAAATACTCGCATAGTTCGGTAAGGAGTTGCCCAGTAGCTTCACTATCTGGCCAATAGCAGCGATTTATGAATTTAATAGTTTTCAGCGTGCTATCCTTCTTATTTTGCATTCGATCTCTATCAAGCTAAATTAAACCGAACTATCCATCGCTTTTTCAACTAACCTAGACTCGTTAGTCGGCAGATTACGAAACCAGTTGCGATATCCTCTCCAGTTCGGCATCAGAACCGCAATTGCTGTCGCCAAGACAATTTTCGCGTCAACAAATGGGCTGTGATTATCAACATACCAGCATTCCAATGCACCTTTGAAAGGCATTATTTCTTCTCGGTAGCACTGGTGAAGATCCAACCCCTCTAAAAGGGCTTGTTCCACAATGGCTTCTTCGTTTCGGAAGAACAATGATCCCAAGCCTGTTAAACCAGGCCTCATAGTCAGTATCTTTGCTTGGACGTCTTTAGGGTAATACTCGAATCCAGATCGAAGAAGCGGCCGCCATCCCACTAACGATAATTTGCCCACTAAAACGTCCCAAAATTGAGGAAATTCATTTAGCTTCGTTTTCCTTAAGAGCCTTCCAATCGGCAAAACACGGGGATCATTCTTTACAGTAATGTCTCGAGTGCCTAAATCGGCGCTATTCTTTACCATGGTGACAAACTTTGCAATTCGAATAGTTCTACCGCTTTTACCAACTCTTTCTTGGAAATAAAGAACCTCGTGCTCTCCCGTTACCTTAAGAATAGCCGCGATAAATGCCATCGGCAATGAAGCAATCGCCAACATAAGGAAGGAGACCGCGATATCTATTAACCTTCTTAACATTAATTACATCCTGCTGTCCAAGAACTTACCGGTTTCCAGATGCTGAAAATGAGGCAATAGCATTTGAAATCCAGACTTGATATCCTCTCTAGTCCATTCAGATATATTCCGAAGTCTTTCAAAATGCTCTGTAAAAGAAGACATAGCATTGGCATCGGCAAGAAACATGTTTTTTACAATGCCGATCTCTGCATACCTATTCCAGTCGACTAATTCATCTGCTGTGAAGAACTCCTCAACGCCTTTCTCGCCAGTCGTATCAGAGTGAAAGAAATAGCATGGCCACTTTCCGACCAAATTTAGCTGTTGAATGCAGGATCTTGCGGCATCTTCGCTTTCGCATGCATGGGCATCCCATCCCAAATCTTTTAAGAACCGTCGCGCAATCGATTCAAACGTAGTCAGGTGGAGTTGTGGTACAAGTTTCGGGAAATAAATGTCGCCATCGTTGCCTTGTAATATTGAGAATAGGCAAAGTTGAGCGCTTTCCTGTTCGGTAATAAAGTATCGCCTAATATCACTGGGAGCTGAAATAGGCTGCTTTTTCCGTATTCGTTGTGTCCATGAGTGCGGCAGGGATCCGTCAGAAAAGGAAACATTAGCGAACCGAGATGTCGACACGGAAGTGTCCTGACATTCCGCCCTGAGAAACATTTCCATAATACGCTTCGATCCCCCCATCATGCTTGCGGGATTAGCCGCTTTGTCCGTGGAAACACAGAAAAATTTCTTAGCATTTACATCCTGGGCAAACCTAAGAAGTCGCCGCGGAAGGAATATGTTTATATCTACTAGCCGCATAAGGGTGAGAGGGTCCTTCTCACTTCGTACGTGTTTTAGAGCTGCAAAATTGAGTATATAGTCATAGCCACCATCGCGTGAAATGGATCTGCGCTTTAAAGCGTCTAAATCACGACTAAACGCGTCGAAGCAGAATGCTTGAAAGTCGGCGCTGTTATACCCAAAAGAGGAGCGAATATCGCGTACCAACTCTGCGAGGCTATTTTCCGAGCTGTCAATCACATGAAGCGTTCGTGGGTTGCGACAGAAAAGCTCCTTCACCACGGTACTTCCGATGGACCCCGCGCCACCAACTACTAAAAAACGGTTTTCCGAGACTTCCTCAGCAAAGGTTTCTCGGTACAGTCGCAGATCACTCTCGAATAGGCGTGCTTTGCGACCGATCAAGTCAAGTCGATTACCTAATTGCATAACTTTAACTCATGATAAAGATCCGCGGAGCTTGGAATATTAATCAGTTTCGATTTGATGTTTTCCGTATTGTCTAAACGGCCAGCGGGACGATCTTTAAACATGGGCAATTGGTGCATCGGCTCCCATATCGGTCTGCTTTGGTATCCCGCGTCGTTCAACGATTTAAGCACCGTGTTGCGAAGGCTGACGTCATTGCCATCGATAAGGATCGCATTTAGCCAATGATTGCTTCGGCTATCTGCAGGTTCCCTCAACATCGACACTCCACCAACATCAGTAAATGCTCGTTGATATCGCTCTGCGATGATTCTCTTCGCATTTAGCAACTGGGGCAATATCTCCAATTGCGATACACCTAGTGCCGCATTGATATTTGGCAGTCGGTAGTTCCACCCGATCTCGTCGTGATGGAACTCCCAAGGATGCGGGACTTTGGCTGTCGTTGTGAGATGCTTTGCTCGATCAGCTAAATCTTCATCATCTGTGATTATCGCGCCGCCGCCCCCCGTAGTTAGAATCTTGTTGCCATTGAAGCTAACGGCGGAAAGCATTCCAAAACGGCCTGTATGCTTCGATTTGAAATAGGAACCCAAGGACTCGGCGGCATCCTCGATCAGAGGAATCTCATAGCGATGGCAAATTTCCAAAATTGAATCGATTTCGCCAGGATGGCCAAAACAATGCATCAAACAAACGGCAGCAATCCTTGCACCTGTTTCACGGTTAATGGTCAAGCCATTTCTTCGTTCCGCGACTTGCTGCAATCGATCGTCCAATGCCTGAGGACAAATCGACAACCGCTCTAGCGAAACATCCACAAAGTGAGGAGTGGCAGAGCAATGCGAAATCGCATTCGCTGTTGCGACAAAGCTGAGCGACGGGCATAACACTTCGTCTCCTGGTCGCACTCCCGCTAGACGCATGCAAATCTCGAGAGCGGCTGTACCATTGACGGTCGCTACTGCTCGTTTACACCCCGTAGTTTCAGCCAACATCTTTTCGAATCGCGTTACATAACTCCCCGCAGATGAGACCCACCCCGTGTCTAGGCACTCCTTTACATATTTCCAAGCGGTAGGCGGAAAGGTGGGACGGTGTAATAGGACTGGCTCGTCGGCCGGTCCTATCGCTGCTGCAACCGCTGCTAGAATATCTTCTTTAAGCTGCTTCATAGTACCTGATCATTTAGGAAAATTTAGCTTCATTGCGTCGACAACCCCAGGCGGTGCAACGACTCGCCCGCGTCAAATTACCCGCTTTACAGGTTTCGCTGATCGGACGGACTGAAGAAAACCCTCTTTCAACTCTCTGGAAACGTATGTCAAGGCATCGACTTGGCAGTCATTTCCGATCCGCACTCCTGCAGCTACGAACGCGTTGCTTCCAATCAAAACCCGATGGCCTACTTCGACCGCCCCACTGATTCTCGCTCCAGGTAGTATCGCGCAAAAACCACCTATCGAGGCATCGTGACCGATCGAAGCATGCAAGTGGACAATACAATGATCTCCAATAACAGCGTTTGTCGAAATCACTGCCAATGGCCCAACAAAACTCCCCAACCCTAACTTCGCCGATGGCGACACAATGGCAGAAGGATGCACCACGCTGAAGGGCGTCCATCCCAACTGTGTGCAACGATCATTGATGATCTGCTTAACGCGAACATCCGCAACGCCGATGTTGTAGTAAACTTCTGTTGCATACTGGCTTAACCGGGGCAGATGGACACTCGAAAATGCTGGCTCCTCGAAATAATTTCGCTCAATACGGCTAAATTTATTCGGGTAAGCGATGGCTGCCGTTTCGACTACCTCGCTTGCCGTTTTATCGCCAAAAACAATGAGAATGGGAGGCATAATTAGAGCTTCGAACTTGCCTCGCCGGATTCTTTGCGAGCCCTTCTACTGGTGACCATGTATACCATTGGCGAGGCAAACCGATACACAAATGCGATACCAAAACAATGCAGGCCTCAATTCAACGACTGGAGATGCGAGCATGAACGCATCAAATTGTTCCCGCATCCGCAATGAAATCTTGACCGGTCACCGATCGGCTGTCGTCGCTAAGTAGAAATCCAACAGTCGACGCAACGGATTCAACGCTTGTAGCCGTTTTCAAAGAGGTGCGACTAAAGATTTTTTCTCTATCCGAGTCCGTCAAAGTCGCCGACATGTCAGTTTCCATAAAGCCGGGCAATACACAATTCGATCGAATCCCCTTCGCTCCCCACTCACGCGCGACATTCTTCGAGAATGACTCGATGGCCCCTTTGGTGGCTGCGTACATCGACAAACCTTTATAGCCTTTCTTGCTACAAATTGAGGAAATGTACACGAGCGTTCCCGCAGTTTGGTGCAACAACATGTTTCGAACGACGAGTTTGGTCAGCAACATTGGTGCAAATACATTGACTTGAAACATGCTGACTACGAAATCCAAATCGAGGTTGCTTGCGAGGTCGTCGTAGGCAATCGCGGCATTACTCACGAAACCGTGAATGGGGGTGTCCTTTCCAAAGTACTTATCAAAGACAGTTTCCTTAATGTGATCATTACTCGCGAGATCTGCCTCAATAAACACTGCGCGGTCTTTGTACCGAAGAACCAATTCTCCAAGCTCAGGCGGGATAGATCGATTGACTATGAAAACACAATGCCCAAGTGCAAGCTGCTGCTTCGCAATCGCGAGCCCCAAACCGCGTGAGCCGCCAGTAAGCAAAATGTTCACTTAGTTAGAAACGTGCGAAAGCACCAAATGCGAGCGGCCCATGCGAAAGCAAGACCCCAAGCTTGAACGTTCAAAGAAAACATTAAGAATCAGTCCGATCGGCTTTTTTTACCGGTGGCAGTCTTCTCGATCGACTCGACGAATGTGTAAACGCGAGGAATCATAAACGGTGGGAAGACACCCTCCAGCCGCTGTCGAAGTTCCATCTGGGTCAAAGTTCTACCGACAGCTAATACAATTTCACAGCAGACGATACTTCCGACAACCGAATTGTTACGACCGAAGACGCGGCAATGCGAAACTTCGGACATGGAACTGAGGATCTGTTCAATCTGGTGTGGATTGACTTTGTTGCCACCTACGTTGATCCAATCGCTCCTTCTGGCTAAAAACCGAAAGGTCAGCGGATCTTCAGAAAGGACTTCCACGCAGTCTCCGGTAGAATAAAACTCGAGTGCGAATGAATCCCTCAGCGACTCGGCTAGCAACGAACGATGGATCGCGAGTATACCATCCTCGACACGAATTCGATCTGCAATCATTTGCGGCACACGAAAAAGCTCGCCGTCTGTTTGGAACAGGGAACCGGATTCCGTTGAAGCGTAGATGTTGCGTACCTTCGCGTTCGGGAAAGCGGTTCGCACCTGATCGATCAATCCGAGATCCGCGATTTCGCCCCCCATAGTAACGCTGCGAACGGCACGGTGAACAGCTCCATCGCTACAGACCAGCCGCAGCCAAGTGGGAGTAGCGCTCAAGTGGGTAATTCCCGTGGATTCGAATTCGTGGTGAATGTCATTCGGATCCAGGTCAACAAGTCGAATGAGTGGGTTGGAATTGCAAATTGCTTGCAAGACAATTTGGAGGCCAGCAAAACTCGCAGGCTGGTAAGTCAACCCCCAGATATCGGATTGGTGGTGCGGTGAGCGGCGGACAGTACGCACAAGCGTTTCGACGCTATGCTGAATGAGTTTTGCGCGACCCGTTGTGCCAGAGGTGAATAATCCGATCTTAGCTTGTGAATGCAGGATTCGGTTCCATAGATCCGCGACTTGAACATCGACATGAATTCGACGTCCAGCGATGTCTTGTTTATTGCCATCAACCCTGGATCCATTACTCAAAGAAATATCGTGATGGGAACACAAAGACGCGACTAAGGTAACCAGTTGACTATACTCGTCAGCCGTTGAGCACACTTCGGGAACGCAATCCAGAGAATGGACGGAAGCAATGAGGTCCCCATAGGTTTTGCGGACAGAGGACAGCCGGTCCAGATAAAAAAGATTACTGCTCATTGAGCCGACAAACGATTTCCCCAACGGTAGAAACAACTCCTTTGGCAAAAACGTCCACTCCCGTCTTGGCTTCGATTTTTACAGTCAAAACAGCAAGGTCGAGCGAATCGAGATCCAGGTCGGCCCTGAGACGAGTGCTTGGACTGATTGTCGTCGCTCGATCGCGCCCAGCTTCGCGCAGCACCTCATCAATAATTGCCTCAACTAGCTGAATTGAATTGCGAGTCATTCAAGATTGTAAAAAAATTGCAAAACGAAAGCAAAAAACCACCTTCACTTAACTTATTCAACTACTGTTTTCTAGCTCACGAAAGAGTTCCTTCCAACGATTTGCCATTGCCGTACAACCGTAGAAATGTTGGCCAGCGTTAAATGCATTCCTTCGCTTCGACAGAAGGATATCGGGATCGCTTGCCTCAGTATCCAAAATCTTCCGCAATACGCGTCCCTCCCCAACTGGAACGACCCATCCACAGTCGTGTGCTCGAACAAGATCGGCTAGATCGCTCTCAGGGGGGCAAATAGCAAGAATCGCCTGCCCTGCAACGAGTGAACTATAAGTTTTACTCGGCATTACGACATTTTCCCAACCTACATCAAGGGTCACCAAGGAAATATGCGTCTGCAGCATAAGTTCAACCCATGCAGCACTAGCAAGCGGGCCACCGAAGACAACATTACTTGCATTTCTACTAGCAGCCAGCCGCAATTTAAGCGCATCATACTTCGCTCCAAATGCGTGGAAGCACCACTTAAACTCCATCGAAAAATCAGTATGAAACAACTCTAAGAGTGTCTCAATTTCGTGTGCTCTCCCAAGGTTTCCGCAGTAGGTAACCGTAATCTGCTCAGTCGGAGAAAGTTGTTCTGGAGGAAACTCAGCGAAAGGAGCACCATCCGCACCAACGGGAATAACGACGGAACACTTTGAACTGCCGTACCGAGAGAGAGCATGCGCTTTAAGCGATTTTCCAAGAAAAACGGCAGCTGAGCTGTTTCGTATAGCATAACTTGTCATAGCCCCTACAACATTTGCGATTATAGAGCCTCTCCTAGTAATCTTAGCCAACTCAAGCGCATCCGGATAAAGATCGTAGACCAGCATAATCATGCGTCTACTCCCCCCCAAGCGCAATCTCAAAAGTGCTGGTAAGAAAAAGGGGTTTGTAGCGACGATGTAAAAATCAGCTTTACCTATGAAACACAATACCCGAACCGAATAACAAACATATAGATACCAAAACTTTCTCAGTTTTCCAAAGATCCCCTTTGCATTACGGTATTCGGAAGCGTCCAAAAAGCAATTCGACTTCAAGAACTCGCTGCTGCCTGAAATCTCCTCAATAACTCCCGACCAGACCGCGTCACCTTGAACGCCATTAATAAATATGCACCGCGAATTACTTATGACTAATCGCTCCAAACACTACTTCTTAAAAACTCTTGCTTTAATCCTAACAGCCGGATTACCAAGATAGATGGATTCTGAATCACAATCTCTAAAGACGGCGGCCATCGCACCAACAACACTGCGAGCGCCAACGGTAACGTTTGGACCGATGAAAACCCCGGCACAAATCCAACAGTCGTCTTTCACCTCTAAAGGCGCCCGAATCAAGGTAAAAAACACGCTCTCATAATCATGCGTTCCCCCACACAAATAAGCATTCTGACTGATGACTACTCGATCTCCGATTCTCATCGGACCCAAGCTGTAAAGCGTCACGCCATCCCCTATGGAAGTATCATCGCCAATTGTTAGAGTCCAAGGAAAAAAAACATTTACACTCGGATAAATAACCACTCTCTTACCCACTTTCGCCCCGAAAACGCGAAGCAGAAAAACCCGAAACTGGTGCGAAAAGCGTGGGCTAAAATAAAAGACAAAAGTAAAAAACCACCAGAGAACACGCATAACATACTCTTTACGCGTATAGTTAACACTCCTTCGAATGGCAGCAATATCGAATCTGTGCTGTATCATTCGCTTAAAAACTCACCTTAAAACAAACGAGCTGCGAGGATTTGCCGTATTAGTTATCAGCCGGTATCCGTTCTCGCATCTTGAGAACGATCATATACTCGTAGATCGCTAAAAGCACACAATAATGAAACCCAGCAACGCCATCCAGGAAACCAAATTTAAAACAATACATATACACAAATCGCAAAAGCGGCCTGAATGGCAACCTGAAGGACAACTCCTTCATCGCTACGCGTCTCGCAGCGGGTGACGCCCAGGGTAAAAAACTGCGCAAATCAAGGCGTCTTCTTGAAGACAAACTTCTCATTGATTCAAGTGCTTCATCACTGGAATACTTATTGTGCTTTTCGAACCAAGCGAACAGTCCTTTGCGGAAGCTAAAGTGGAGAAAATGACTATCTAACCGACCTTCCAGTCCATCAACGACAGCAGTAGGATTGACAAGTCTTTCCCAATTCAGCTTTTTCGGCTGATAGAACCGCATCACCCACACCGGATAAATACCGCAGCGACGGATCCATTTTCCGAGGAAATAATTCTTGTATCGCAACCTGAAAGCTACATGTTTCTCATTCGGATTAGCTGCAATTGCAAGCAATTCGTCTTTAAGCTCGTCTGGGACAATTTCATCCGCATCGGAATAGTAAAGCCATTTATGTCGAAACTCAATCTCTGACCCTGCCCAGTTCAAGTGAGACGACCAATTATCCAATGCCCTAACAATGACACGAGCACCATAACTCTTAGCAATCTGGACAGTCTGGTCCGTACTATTGGAATCCAGTACAACTATGTCATCACACCATTTAAGTGAATCAAGCAAAAAAGGCAGATTCAATTCTTCGTTTTTTGTCAAAATCAAAACTGAGATCATAAAATGTTCTTATCTAATGAGCTTTCGTTGTCCAATTTTCCTTGCGGGATTACCACCGACTATACACCAAGGGTCAACATCTTTAACAGCTACAGCGCAAGCAGCAACGACAGCAGCTTCGTTGACAGTTACGCCCGGTCCGACATAAGCTTTAGCGCAGACCCAAGCGCCGTCTCCTATGGAGATGGGCTCCGCTTTCAAAGGCATCGTTGGGTCTGTTATGTCATGATTTCCAGTACAAAGATAGGCGTATTGACTTACTGTGCAGTTCGATCCGATCTTCACCATAGCAATATTGTAACAGTCAACAAAGTCAGCCATCGATGAATCGGAGCCCATTTCTAGATAGCGTGGATCCCAAATTAACGTTGAAGGGTAGACATAGGATCTAGCTCCCATTTTCGCACCAAACAAACGCAGGAGCATGCGTCTGAACCAAAAAAATCGACGAGGACTATAATGGAACAAGAATGATGCAAAATACCAAGCGAGGCGCCGAACCTTCGTTTGGGTTGTTGTACCACTTCGGTAATCTTTAAGTGATATCCTCTTCATTTTACAACTTCTGCGCACTAATGCTTTGCAGATTACCAATAGGCAATCGGGACATTTGCTTCATACTACGTGTAAGAAATAAGGCGGAAGCCAGACCTCTGAAGCAAGAAGCCGCGATTGCATTCCTTAAGATCCTCATAACCTTACGCTGAAAGCTACGTTCAAAACATTTGTCGTGTCTTATAATTCTCAAACCACACTGTTCTAGTAATAAACGCAACCCCTTAGCGGAAAAAACAAATAAATGCTGCGGTGGATCAAACCACTGAACATTTCCAGGGAGAAGTCTATCGAGCCAGTCAAATCCTATACCTGTATCTAGGTGCAGGAACCCGCCAACCTTCAATTTGGAAACTGCAGCGAGAACAGTGCTTCTCGGATCTCTTAGATGTTCAATTGTAGCCCAAAGTGTAATCGAATCATATTTTTCATCTAAGGTCGTACAATTTTCAAGCATCCCGTGATGGAGTGAAACGTGTAAGTCCCGAGCGGCGAATTGAACGGCAGACTCAGACACATCAATACCTTGGGCTGGAATACCTCGACTTTGACAGTACTTGACAAAATATCCTTTTCCACAACCAACATCTAGCAGTTTTGGTTTTGAACTATAGAGTAGTACCTGCCGGCATTTCTCGGGAAAATCACACTGCATGCGTGTTTCGACGGAATCGTAAACACCCCCTTGCTGATCTGGTAAATGATACCCTGCGTAATACGAATTCAATTCGGCCTCGGATGGCATCGGATCACAAAATGATGTGCTGCACGAAATGCATCGTCTCATAGCATACTTCCCCATAACGAGATGCACGTTTGTCAAGCCAGAACATATAGGGCAACTACTAAGTAGCTCGTTCAAGTCACTCACCATCTATATCTCCTAAAAACTTACCATTTACGATGCAAACTTACACCTAGCAAACTGATGGCAAGGTTTCTCAACAAGTCGATATATCATCTCCGTTGTCGCAAACGCCAGAGCCAATCCTCCAGTAGTCACCCAAAACCATATCACTGTACCACCGAGCGAATCCTTTGTGTAACCATTCAACCAAGGCAATCGAATCGCAAATTCCCCAAACATCGCCAGACATGGGAAATGAAAAAGATACAGCGAATAGGACCTATCACTCAACCATGCGACAAGTCGTTTCTCCCTACTACTGGTACCAACGCACGATCCATAACACAGCTCGCATCTGATTAAATATGCCGTAACAAGAGCGAAACCCAAAGAATTGGCTTGGTCGTAGGCAATTGGGAAAAGAGCTCCTCGCTTGACTAGGCAAGTTACAACAATGACAAAAACCCCGCAAAGAAGGACGCTCATATTGCAATTTTTAATAAGAAGATCTGGATTACAAACGAATAACTGAGCTAAAGCCGCGCCAAGAAGCCACTCTCCTAGCCGAGCAAGTGCGAACACTCTAGGCAGAAAAAAATTCGGTACATCTACAGAATGAAAAGCGGTACTTGCTAGATAACTGTATACAATACCAAAGAGCATCATAACAAACATGCGGAAGTATAGTAAGCGATTCCCAAAAATCAACTGCATCAGCGCATAAAACGTATACAACTGGACCTCAACAACTACGGACCAGAAGACAGGACTGAGTGCGCTATCTGAAATCGACAACGGAGATAAGCCCCAAATCCAGAAAAATGCATGAAAGGCGAAGACAATAAAAAGGCTCTCGTTATCGTACCATTTTGCAATTACACCCATCGCTAGACCAAGACATACGGCAACTATGTAAGGGGGCCAAATGCGGTAAAAACGTCTGGAAATATAACTGCGTAGATTGAAAGCTTTTCCCCCAGCAAAGGGTAGATGGACACAGAAACCACTTAAAACGAAAAACAATGATACAGCAATGGAGCCTTGAGAAGCGAGAAAATCAAATAAGCCCAAGGGATTGAGGACAGAAAACACTTGTTCTGATGCAACGGATTCTGTTCGATAGAAAAAGCCTCGAGCATGGAAAACCATAACCCATATTGCGGCAAAAGCTCTCAACGAGTCAATACTTACAAGACGAGACCGTAGCGTTGCATCCATCGACTTATTCTCCGTTCGAACGTTCAAGTATTTACTCGCAACACTAGTCTATTCTAACGCAATCTGGACGTGATTGCTTTCCACTTAACCATTCGTATAACGCAATGTAGGCGTGAGACAAGGCATCCCACGTATACAGCTCTTTGACAAGTCGTCTCCCACGCTCTCCCATTTGTGCGCGTTCATCACGTGAAGTACTTGTAGCCGCATTGATTGTTTTACCAAGAGTTTTTGAGTCATTGCTAACCCACCAACCACATGACCGCTCCTGTAATATCTGCCAAGGCGTTCCCAGGGTGGCGATCACCGGAACACCATAAGAGAGTGCTTCCACTACGGTTAAAGAGAAATTTTCCGATCCACTTGGTAATACAAAGAGATCCGCTGACGAATATTCCTGCTCCTTCTCTGCGCCGTACACTGCCGATTTCAAAGAAACGTTCCCCCGAATGTTTCCTGCAATTAAGCTTCTTACATAGTCTACATACGCATCATTGCCAGAACCGACAATGCGAAGCTCCCAATCATCGGATTGGCCCCTACTCATTGACCAAGCCTCAAGTAGATTGGGTAAGCATTTTATCGGATCTATACGTCCAAGGTACAAGATCCGTGACTTCCTCTGTTTCGTAGCGAGTGGCGTAAAGGTACTGGGCAATTCGGTACCTAGACTAATGACTGCAATAGGCTTGGATATCCCCATTCTTCGTACGTCATTATACTCCTGCATGCTTGTGACATGTATACATGCAGCCCGTTCAAGAATAGAGCGCTGCAACATCCACCACATAAACTTCTTCCTCCAATAGGATTTAGAAAGTGCAACCGGGGAAAGGGTTCCATGAACACTAACAACATGCTTTACCTTATGACGTATAACCAAGGTGTCGCAATATGCGGACGTAGCCATCCATAGACCATGACTATGAAAGATGTCACGTTGCTTAGCTATATCCAAAAGCCCCTTCGCCATCTCCCGAGAGAGGTATAGTCGCGTCGAGAATCTATCTCGTTTGTATTCTCGCAAATCAAGATCTTCAATCTCCGTTGTTGGCCCTTCGCAGCAGTGCAAACTAACATTGTGTCCAAGTTTCTGCAAAGATCGGCATAAAGGCGGAACAGTAAACGAAGGCCCTCCGGATCTAGGATCGATCCCAGCAATTACCTGTGATATTCGCAAAGACATAATATGCTTAATTCGCGTCGACCGCGATCAATGTATGTATCGTATTCATTTCCTGGGTGCCAGCAGGAAGCTCTGCAGCTGGTTGAAGATACGGGCAATTAAGCACGTCCGTACGTACTAATTTGCTAACAGCTCACCAATGATCGCATGAGCACCGTGCGGCCGAGTCCACCAAAGACGCTGGTTAAATTCTGCAGAAGCGATCCGACGCTCTTCCAGGCCATTGCGGGCAATTCGGTGTATTTTACAGACTTCCATAAGTACTCAATGGCGTTTAGTTCAGGTGAGTAGGGAGGCAGTGGATAGAGAACTAAGCCAAGTTCTTCCCATTTATGTTTGTGGGCGAGGACTTCTTTGCAAGTATGCGGAGATGCGTTGTCCAGAACCAAGACAGTCGGCTTTCGTATGTGACTTGCAAAGTCATCTATCACGGCAACGATTGTTCCGCCATTGATCGAACCTTTATGGAGGTACGACGTTGTCTTGCCAGATCGATTTTCGATTGCCAATACGTGAATGCTATTCCGCTTGCCAGAAAGTTCAATCTCCACTCGTTCTCCCGCTGGTTGCCACCCGTAAGGCACGACAGCGGTTAGTGAAAATGTGGATTCGTCTAAATAGGCAACATTGATTTCTGGATTACCACAAAGCCTCGCAAGTTCATCGCGCGCAGCCTGAAAGGCTACGGGATCACGCAGGTTTTTGATTGATTTTCGAAAGCGTTTCCAACGCATTCCGGCCTTCCTTAAAATACGTCGAAGGGTATCGCGGCTGATCGACTTGCCAAATCTTTCGCCGATCAAATTAATAACCACTTTGGGATCCGATGGATGCTCCTTCATCATCTCGATCGTTGCCGCTTGTTCATGTTC
>JANPLP010000412.1:0-8094 GCA_031426595.1 Planctomycetia bacterium
CGATCCACAATCACCCAAGCCGCGCAGCTAACGTGAGGGGGACCAAATGGATCATCGGCCATTTCTAACGACAGTTTCTCTGCATTCACTTCACTGGGCGGCGGCACCGCGCTTTCCTGATCCATCAAAGCACCCAGCGCAAGCCACGTTGCAGAATCCACCACCCCAGTTGCATCGATTTGTTTCTGCTTTTGAAAGGCCTTCACAGCTGCTTCCGTCGCAGGACCAAAGTCACCATCAATCGACAGTCCCACCGACGGCGAAGTTCTCGCATTCAACGTCCGTTGCAATGCCTCAACCATTGGCCCCGTCGCACCCAGTCTCACCTCTGTCGATTGCTTCGCCGCTTCGGACGGTGTAATAGCGGCGACAGCAAACACGCCATATGCCGCCTTAGCAATCTCAGCACACAAGCGGTTTCCGGCATTGTCGTCCGTCCAGCGTGTGTCGTCATTGTTATCCGTCAACACACACAACGCGATCGTGCAATCTTTGCCCATCAGTAAACCAGCATCCGTCCTCACGCGTGTTACCGAACCGGTTTTGTGCGCTACCTTCACTGCTGTAGGCAACAGCAATGGAAACCTTGATTTGTCGTCACAGTTCAACATGTGATCAAGCATCGCTTCCGTCGAACTCGCATTCCCCAACTCACCGCGACGCAGCTTCGTCAGCAGCTCGACCATATCGACCGCAGTAGTGCTGCCCAAACCATACTTCTTACTGCGCTCAGGAGCGATCGATGTGTCACTTCGAAACACCTTGGCATGCAATTGCGTTTCCGAGAAACCCAATTTCGCCATCGCTTCCGTTGTCGCCGGTAACCCGATCGCGTCGATCACTAAATTGGTCGCCGTGTTGTCCGAGTAAACCATCATCAGTCGAATCGCGTCACGCAAGCTGAGCATGGTGCCCGGAGAAAAGTGACTAGTCAGGATGCCAGACCCAGGTACCATATCCGCTTTCTGAATTTCGATCTGTTGATCGAGTTTCAATTTGCCTGATTCAATCTGCCGGTAGGCTTCGATCATCACCGGCAACTTGATGAGACTCGCCGTCGGCATAGGCACATCACCGCGGAACGCCCAACGTGTATCGCTTTCAACATGATGGATCGCTACTGCCACCTCCCCTTTGTAGTCTTTCAGCAGCGGTTTAATCGCTTTTTCCACCGCTTTCTCCAGCGGTGCCTGAGTTGTCTGAATTTCCTGAGGTGCCTGTATTTCCTGAGGAGCCTGAGCCGCCTGAGCCCCAAGCGGTGCCTGCCAAACAAAAAACTGCAGGTGAATAGCACATGCCATCATCGATACGGACACCAAGCTCTGCCAACCCACGCGCGGACAACGACGACTTGTTACGGCCTGCATAAACTTTGCTCCAAGGTAAACTTCGAATAAATCAGGCTCGATTGTAGCCCGATTTGCGAGCCGGTGGATGCGTGCCCGGCCCCTTTGCCCACCACCCGTCCGCTACGCGAAACCAGTCATTGCGATATGATAAGTCAGCTCGCCAGTCAGCCATCCAGCGGTGAAGACTGAAACGAGCGATAAAGATGGACAGTCCCGCACGTTCACTTACGCGGGCTCTGCAGCAACCAGGAGAGAAGATACGTGGCTCGAGAATCGGTTATTCAACCGCCCCCACCACCCGATGACAATGACAACGCGCTCCGCCCAAAACGCATCGCTGAAATGGTCGGGCAACGCGAAGTCATCGAAGTGCTGCGCATTGCCATCGATGCTGCGACCAAACGCGAAGAACCTCTCGGGCACATCCTCTTCGATGGACCACCCGGACTCGGTAAGACAACATTCGCTACCTGCATCCCACGCGAAATGGGCGTCCCCGTTCAAATGGCCAGCGGCCCGTCGCTCAAAGCCCCCAAAGACATCATTCCTTACTTGACCAATCTAGAGGACCGCTCAGTTCTGTTCGTTGACGAAATTCATCGTATGCCCAAAGCAGTCGAGGAATATCTCTACACCGCAATGGAAGATTTCCGAATCGACATCGTGCTCGGGGAAGGGGTCAGTGCGCGCACATTGAACCTGCAATTAAAACCGTTTACGCTTATCGGCGCCACCACCCGCGCCGGTATGCTCAGCGGGCCCCTCCGCGACCGTTTTCAAATCCGCGAACACCTGGGGTTCTACTCTTTCGCGGAACTCACCGAGATCATTCATCGCAACGCCCGCAAACTGAATGTGGAGATCGATGCCGACGCCGCCAAAGAGATCGCTCGACGCAGTCGTGGTACACCGCGGATCTCGAATAATCGCTTGCTCTGGGTACGCGACTACGCGATGAGCAAAGCGGATGGACGCGTTACGCTTGAGATCGCCAATCTCGCGATGCAAATGACCGGCATCGATGGCGTGGGCCTCGACCGCCAAGACCGACGCTACCTTGAGACACTCATTCGCGTTTTTTCCGGCGGACCAGCCGGCATTGAAGCCCTCGCGCACACCATGAACGTCTCATCCGACACTTTAGTCGACGAAGTCGAACCATTCCTGCTCCGCTCCGAGTTCATCATCCGCTCCTCGCGCGGCCGCTGTGCGACCCCCAAAGCTTACGAACATCTGAAAATGGTTCCGCCTGCAGATGACCGCGCCGATGACCTTCCACTTTTTCCAGAAACCTAATCCTCTCAATCCACCCCACGGAGTCGCCCATGACCAGTCGACGTACTTGGATCGCTAACGCGGTTGCCGGTGCAGTTACCGGTGCTACCGTCGCCACAACCAGTTCATGTCTCGCCCAATCCCCGGCGGCTCAACAAGAACAACCTTCTGCATCGGAGTCGAAACGCGTGGGCCGAATTCGTCAATCTGTAATGGGCTGGTGCTTCAACCCGATGCCAGCCGAGGAACTCGCCGCACTGGGTAAACGCCTCGGCCTGGTGGCCATCGAAGGTATCAACGTAGCAAGCTACCCCGCCGTAAAAAAAATCGGGCTCGACATCTCGCTTGTCGGCAGTCATGGCTTCGCTAAAGGCCCAATTGATACAGCCAATCACTCCGAAGTCGAATCATCCCTTCGCAAAGCCATCGATACCGCAGTCGAATTTAACAGCCCGAACGTGATCACTTTCACCGGCATGCGAGTCCCCGGGATGCGCGATGAGGTTGCAAAAAAGAACTGCCTCGACTGCTGGAAAAGAGTGATCGGATACGCCGAGGAGAAAAAGATCACTCTGTGCCTCGAACATCTAAATAGCCGCGATGACAGCCACCCAATGAAAGGCCATCCCGGCTACTTCGGCGACGATGTGGATCTGTGCATCGATCTCATCAAACAAATCGATTCACCGAACTTTAAACTGCTCTTCGATATCTACCATGTGCAAATCATGCATGGCGATGTGACCCGCCGAATCCGCCAATTGCATCCCTGGATCGGCCACTACCATACCGCCGGCAATCCAGGCCGTTGCGAAATTGACGAGCACCAAGAGATCAACTACCCACCCATCCTCCGGGCAATTCTCGATACCGGTTATAAAGGCTACGTCGCTCAAGAATTCATTCCGACTTGGTCGGACCACGCCAAATCCCTCGAACACGCGATCAAGATCTGCGACGTGTAAGTGGAATCACTGAGGATTGTTGAACTAGCCTCGCACGCGATCGCTGCGATTCGGCCTTCAACATTCCGCCAAAATGCGGCTCGTCAAAACACTCCAAACCGGCGGCACCCTTCCAGTACGCCGCTGGTTGCTTGCGATTCCGCGACAAACAATCGGTCTTTCCAACCCGCCGCAGCATGCGCTACCCGCACCGCTCGCGTCAATTCAGGATCCGCATTGGCAACGATGATAGAGCGAAAACCCGCAGTCATCGCCGCAAGATCGTTTCCCGAATCCCCCGCAAACACGATTTTTTCTACTTCAACACGCGTGTGCTCAGCCCACCACTCCAGTGCCGCGCCCTTCGAAGCCGCTCTTGGCAGAATGTCAATCAAGCCGTGTGTCGTAAACGGATCAAGACTGTTCGTGACAGCGTAGGGCGCACCCAATTCATCCAACCTCACTTGCAAACGCTGTGCAACCAACGCCAACGTATCTCTTGGACAATAGTAACTCAGCTTGAATTGCCCTTGCTTCTCCGCCGCCTGTAACGTCAAGTCGCCAAATGACTCAAACGCATTGCGAACCGCTTCCAACGACATATCACCCACGCTGGCTTGCAGGTGCCGCGAATAGCCCTCCACCAACTCCCAGCCGCCCTCTGCACTACGTCGATATATAGAGGACCCCACATCTCCCACAATCCAATCTGGAATCGGCAATCGAAACGACGCAATCGCTTTGACAATAGAATGCAAATGCCGACCCGTCACAAAGATTAGCGGCACACGGGAATGCAGCAAACTCTGTGTCAAGACCGTCAAGTCGTTCTGATTTTGCTCACAACCTTCAACCGGAATCAAAGTTCCATCGAGATCCGTTGCCAGAATATTCTGTGCTTGGTTGTAGGTGGCCATGGCCTCCATGTTTTGCGCTTTCGTTAAGCTCGCGATAACCACATCAGTTGGTAGGGCTCTAACATCGGCGACTCCGAAGTCCCCAGTGTTTTACCCGTAATCTCATCCTTGAAGAATCGACCAAAGCCAGAGGTTCGCAACACGTTGCCACTGATCGACTGCGGAAACTCCGAGAAATTCGCTACTACGATTAATCGGTGCCCCATATGCTGTCTCACAAATGCCAGGATGTGCGAATTGCGAGAATCTATCAATTCCATGTCCTGTTCAGCTAAAGCGGGCAATGACTTGCGCAGCGCAATCAACTTTTGCAAGGCGCGAAAAACGCTGCCACGAACTGAACCAGCCACTCCTAATCGGTCATCCAATTCGTGCAGGAATTCCCAGTCCATCTTGGCACGATGCACCCAGCGAGTATCACCAGCCTTGGCTGGATCTTTCACAAAATCATAATCGTTTAACACAGCCCACTCTTCGCCCATGTAAAGCAACGGTATGCCACCGATGCACATCGTCAAACCTTGCAACAGCAGCATGCGCCGCACAGCCAACTCTTTCAGCGCGTCGTCATCGCGTTCAATCGCCTGCTCTAGACCTGCTAGCGAAGCTAACGTCCCGCTAATTCGCATGTCACCCGTGTGCACGTTGTGCTGGAATGGAACACCATGCGCAAAGGAACCCGGATACTGCCCGGTATAAAACGCATTCAAAAATTGCCGATGGTCATAGCCATTGATGCCAATCGCCGCCGCGTCGCGATCATCAAACGTCCATCCGATATCATCATGACACCGCAAATAGTTGACCCACGCTGTATGCAATGGCAATTTATGGCGATGACTCAGCGATTGCACCAACAAATCAATCTTGCGCGTTGCCAGCGATTCCCACAGCAAGGCCATCAACGTCGGATTGTAAGAAATCTGACACTCGTGCGGATCGATGTAACGCACAACTTCATCGGGATGCACAATCGCTTCCGACTTAAATAATAACCCGGGCGTCGCAATACGAGCACATAGATTGTACGCCTGAACAAGTGTGTGCGCCTGAGGCAAATTCTCGCAACTGGTTCCCATCTGCTTCCAAATAAACGCGATCGCATCCAACCGCAGTACATCAACACCCGTATTCGCAATAAACAGCATCTCATCCAGCATCGCTCGAAACACTGCTGGGTTGCTGTAGTTCAAATCCCACTGGAAACTGTTGAACGTGGTCCACACCCACTGGCCCATCCCGTCATGCCACGTGAAGTTCCCGCGGCGAACCGTCGGAAAAATCTCCCGCAGCGTCCTCTCATATTGATCGGGAATCGTACGGTCGGGGAAAATGTAGTAGTACGCTTGCAACTCCTGGTCGCCGGACTGGGCTGCACGAGCCCACTCATGGTCGTCCGAAGTGTGGTTGAATACAAAGTCCAGTACCAAGCAAATCCCGGCCGCCCGCAGGTCGCTAGCCAATCCCTTCAAATCTTGAATCGTCCCCAATCGCGGGTCAACCGAACGATAGTTGCTAATTGCATAACCACCGTCGCTGTCACCGGCACGCACGGCAAACAACGGCATAAGATGCAAGTACGTTATGCCAAGTTCTTGCAAGTAAGGAATGCACGTGCGAAGCTTCCCCAAGTTCTCGCTAAAGAGATCCACGTAGAGTGCACTACCGATAATTTTCTGCGACTGAAACCAGTCCGGATGATTGATGCGCTGACGATCAAGCCGCCGAAGATCGTCAGGACGCTCAATCCAAGCACTCGCGACGGTGAACAAGATCTGCTCAAGGTGATAGAAGAAATCGTAACGCCCCCCGTAAAGCTCGAATAACAGCGAGAAAAGGGCGGGCCAGTATTCTCCCAACCGCTCCTCGAATTCAAGCCTCTCAGCAGAAGCGATTTGGTCTGCTGCGACCGCGCTCGCCCACAGAATATCAAGACGCGGCTTCAATCGTTTAAGAGTCAGATCAGCTTCGAATGCAACTTTGTTAGACGGGAGACGGACATTCGATATGATCATTAGGAATCACGATGTTATTCAAAAACTGATAATACTCCACCCCTTCCAAAATCCCTCGGGCGTGGGGCGTCCCCGCAAAATAAACGCGTGGTAGCTTCCGCAAACGTTCCAACTCGGGACTGTAATTGGAGACAACGACTCCAAGCGTTCGCCCGGTTAACATCCCTTCATCGTTGCCCGAATCTCCCGCAACCAGTACATGCTCTGGCGAAAAACCCCATTTCCATATTACGTGCCGCAACGATAAATCGCTGCCGCCACGAACGGGAATTATGTCGAGATACATGCCCAGGGACAGAATAACCTTAGCCCGTAGTCCGGCCTCACGCAAAATTTTCTTAATCTTATTGATGCTGGGCGCATGCTCAGGATCCACGGAGTAGCTGACTTTGTACTTCGACTGATGCTCTTCCGATTGCAACGACAATCCGACTACGGGGTCCAGAATTCGTCGCACTTCATTGGGCCGCCACGCATAACCTATTTGCTTTTGCCACGTTAAGTCGGGATTCAGCCCCTCACCGTAATGCAATTGCGTTCCCGCATCCGACTGGATCAAGTCGGGGAGAGGTAGACCGAGCGACTGAATGATCTCGAGTGCTTTATCCAACCGCCGACCCGTTGCAATACCAAACCCCACGTAATCCAAATTGCAAACACGCTCCACCAACTCCTTCAGCGCTTCGTCATCGCCAGTCAGAGTGTTATCCAAGTCGGCGATTAATAACCGATCAAAACTCGGAAGCCTCCGACTCTTAGAAGCTATCATTAATGCCGGTGGAGGCGACTTGTCAAGAATATCGGCCAAATCGCGAAGATAACGATCCGCATGATGCTTCCAAGAATAATGCTCATGCGCGCCGCGGATCCCAGCCTCAGACCACTCCTGCCACTGCTCAGGCTCAGCCAGCACGCGCAACAGTGACTTTTCAATCATTTTCAAATCGAGCGGATCTACCAATTGGCCGTTCTGGCAGTTCGCCAAGATATCGCGAGGCCCACCGTCGTTAGTCGCAATCACGGGCAAGCCGCTCGCCGCTGCTTCCAGCAAAGTTAGACCAAATGGTTCTGTCAGCGCAGGATTGATAAACACACCGCGACTGCGCACCGCCAGCCGATATAATTCCGGCACTTCACTAGGGTGATGCATCTTTGGATAGGCAACTTGACCGTACAAATCGTAAGCGTCGATCAATGAGAAAACCTCCAACAAAACTTCCTTCTGCTGAGGAGGAAGCTTTTGGAGATCGTCTCGAGTACCTAGTATCAATACCAAATTTGCCTTCTCGCGCAACTCGCGACTCTCTCCGTACACCTTAACCAGCATCGATACGTTCTTCCGCTCATCGGGACGTGCCATCGCCAATATGATCGGCTTGTTCGGATCGCGTAAAAAATGGTTCAGCTTCTCCGCTATCGCAGGCATTTGCCAGGAGTCACCGGGTGGCGAAAAAAAACTAAGATCAACACCCGGTGGAATTACTTCCATTCGCCCAGGAACGTAATGATCATAAGCCGAGTACTGTTCATTGACCTCTTGATTGGTGCTCGTCACCACCATCGTCGCCGTCTCAAGCGCAATCTCTTCCGCCTC
>JANPLP010000413.1:0-2220 GCA_031426595.1 Planctomycetia bacterium
CGCGCCCGAGCCGCTCAAACAATCGCTAAGATCGAAAACGACACTGTTACGCGAGCTCTCAATCGCGCATCAGCCGACGATATCGAAAAGGTCCGGATGGCTGCAGCCAAAGCTTGGGGAGCTCAGAAGACCAGCCCGGCCCGAGACATGTTGCTAAGCATGGCCACAAACGACGCCAGCAATAGCGTCCGCACTTCAGCGATTCGGTCACTTGGAAATTTTGAAGACCCCGAAGTCCGTCAGTCATTATCCTCGCTGCTCGACGATCGCAGCCCCGCCATTCAGTATGAAGTCGCGCAGAGCCTAGCAAAATTAACCGGCCGTGATTACGGTGGCGACTTCGCAAGCTGGAAAAAGTTCCTTGGCGGTGAGGAAGTACCAGAGCCTGAACCAAAATCGATGACCGCTCAAGCGCTCGACTACGTCAATCCATGGCGGTAGCCGGCTCGACATCATTTCTTGGCAATGACTTCTTGCTAGTCGATTTTTCCCAGTCGCTTTTTCCCAGTCATCCTGAGCAAGCAGGATTCCGACCGCTTCGGATTGCTTCGCCCCCAAAGCCGCCGCTGTAACTCTATGCGCACGGGACCAAGTGGGCTCAACGCGCGGCGACGCTCCGCTCGTGTTTCGATTTTCCTCTGAACAAACCTGCTCATCCGCAACCTGCTGAGCTCCCGCTTCATTCGAATCGCCACGATTCAGCGGCCTCCGATTGCTCTTCTTCGTCGCTGCAATCAAACTATCAATTTGCACCTTATGCTTACTGGACCTAAGTGACATGGCCAAATCGCGGATCGGACCATTTGCACTTGAAGCGCCGATGACGGCTGCGAAGAACTCGGGGCAAGTCTTTCGTGCGATCCACTTGGAACAAAAAAAACTAGCCGCACTGCGCATTTTTCCCGTTCCACTTGGCATGACGCCCGAAAGTCGCGCTGCCTTCGCCAGCCAACTCGAGCAACTAAAACAGCTTCGGCACCCAAATATTGCTCGCTGCTACGGAGGCGGCTTTGATACGCGAAACGCTTACCTAGCCTATGAACTCGTCGATGGCGAATCGTTAGATAAGGTCCTCGATCGCCGAGGCCGATTGCCCTGGGAAACTGTGCTTGAGTACAGCCAGCAACTCGCCGAAGCTCTTCAGTACTCTCATCAGATGGGCTGGATTCATGGTCGATTGCGGCCCGAGAAAATCTTGATCAGTTCTGATGGTAAGGCGAAGATTGCCGACTTTCGCCGAGATGCGATCACCTCGATGATGGGTGGCGGGCCGCCGTTGATTCGACAATTACAATACACTGCACCGGAGCAGTTCGCCCGTCAATCGCCCGACGAGAAATCAGACCTGTACTCGCTCGGCGCACTCATGTACACGATGCTGACCGGAGATCCGCCAATCCCCGCTACGACGACTGAAGAGCTGTTAGAGCGAGTGCGCAACGAAGTCCCCGCCAGCGCGAGCACCAAAGTACTGGACTGTCCCGTTTGGCTGAACGCGATCATCGACCAGTTGCTCGCTAAGGATCCCAAACAACGACCTTATAGCGCCACTGCCCTACAACTAGCTTTCAAAGAGGCTCAGCGGCGACACGTCGAAGGAGTTGGCGTTTTACAGCACGCGGCGGCTGGATTCAGTCCCTTGCAATTGGGCGCGAATCGAGAAGAAGCCGAAAAGGTCCTCGGCATTCGCCCCAAGAAAAAAAGTCGCGGCGGAAACGAAGTCCCTTTCTTCGAACGACCTTGGGTGCTGATCCTTGGATTTTCAATCGCTATAGCCGCAGTTGTTTGGTTCCTTCTACCCCTCGGCGAAGATGGACTACGCCAACGCGCCGAACGAGAATTGTCTAGCGAAGATTGGATCGACTGGCATGACGCGCGCGATGGCTATCTGTATTCGTTGCTTGAACGGTTTCCCGAGGGCAAACATGCCGAGTGGGCAAAAGAGCAGATCGACTGGGTTGATATGAAAGAAGCCGAACGGCGAATCGAACGCAATCAGCGAATGGGCGTGACTCCAAAATCCGAAGCGGAACGTCGCTATGTCGAAGCGAAGCAATTTGAAGACTTCGGCGATCGCGCCACAGCACTCGATAAGTATCGCGGTATCGTCAAAATCCTCTCCGACGATGAAAACGACCGCCCCATCATCAATCTCGCGCGGCGCCAACTGCGCGCCATTGAAGCGACACCGCTTGACAGTAATATGTTGCAAAAACTGCT
>JANPLP010000414.1:0-1662 GCA_031426595.1 Planctomycetia bacterium
AACGCTGCCGCTCGGTCGCACGCATCGCTTCCGTCAGCGTTGGCCGAACCCAAGCGGTTGGCAATCTGCTGAGTCGATTTGGCTGTTTGGGGAAGTCGTGACAAATGCCGGACCAGCGCATCGACACTCAGGCGAGGCATCGGCAGCCAGGAACCGCAGCCCAGCTTGGCGACCCGGGCCGCATTGTCAAACTGATCGAAGGCCATCGGCAATACCACTTGAGGCACGTTGGCGGCCATGCACTGACTGGTAGTTCCCACTCCGCCATGATGAACTACCGCCCGAGCGTGCGGAAGCAACTTAGAGAACGGAAGATACTCAGCCGCGATCACATTCGATGGCAAATTGCGCGGAACTTCATCCGGGTTGGGGGACAGCAGCACCGCCGGCAACTTCAATCGCCGGCAAGCCTCAACTGCCACGTTTAAGAACGAGCTTGCGCTGTAGTGTGCAGAACCTGGCGCGAAAACTACTGGACGCTCGCCGTCAAACGTTCGCACAGTGCGCTCTAGTTGCGCGACGACCTCGGGCGCAACCAAGCTACCGCTATCGGTCAGCGGAAATCCAACACAGGTAACTTGCCGAGGCAGATCCGTCGCGGGCACCGAGAACCATTCCGGAAACATCGCAATGGTGACATCCGGCGACATCCACCACTGATTCAGCATCCGATGAACAGGCTCGAGCCCAATGCGTTGGCGCAGGCCGTTAATATGTTTAAGTGCCAGCGAATCGATGAACCGATCCGCCAACCAATAAGCGACTCGAAGTAGACTGCGTGGCTATTGCTGTTCGATCCCCAGGCTGCTCACTCTTGGCGGAGCGTTGAGCGACCGGAACATCACCGGCGCAAGCACAACCGTCGCCAACTTCGTCTCTGGGAAGCGATCGCGAAAAATGCGGCCCCCGAAATCCAGCAAGTGACTGACCAGCAGCGTTTCGCCGGGCACGCAACTCTGGAGCAACCATTCGTAATGGGGATTCAGCGAGTCCCCCAGCATTTTGTCGAGCAGCAGTTTCGGGCCTGTTCGAGGATGCCAAACGCTCGGATTCCGCACCAGCGCGTCGAACTCGGCACGGGTCGTGAGGACACGCGTCTGCAACCCCGCCCGGTCAGCTAAGTGAAGATAGGGTTCCGCAGCTAAAAACAGGACTCGCCGCCCCCGAGCTTGCAAGCTGCGAGCAATCCCAAGCATCGGATTCACATCGCCGAGACTACCCGGCGCCGTAACGATCGTATCGTGCTGCATCAGTTGATTGTTTGTAACGTGGGAGTAGTTGCCATTGATTAGCTCCGTCGCCGGCGCTCTGTGGATGCTCACCTCTATCCACTCACCGACCAGCTTAACGTGATCCGGCGGCGCCTATTCGTTTGGCTATGTAAACAAAGCTGAAATATGGTGGGAATCAAGTTTTTTAGCCCACGGAGCCACAACTCGTTACGTGCGTAAATCGTAAATTGCTCGATATCCATTCAAAGTGAGGGTTGAAAATGGCTCGATTGGCCAGTTCCACGTCGGTAATCTTCAGCGCGGATTGGGAGTTCAGATTCAAATCGTGTAACTCCTAAAAGTTCCGGAAATCGAGTAGTCTTAACGGCGCCGACTCCGGAATGAATTGTGTTGCGCGAATTTAGGACGAATGAAGTACGCGGCGTTCGTT
>JANPLP010000415.1:0-2573 GCA_031426595.1 Planctomycetia bacterium
ACACAATTACTTCAGTTCATTTACTTCAGTTCATTCTGTTTGCATCGCCGCAATTATAGCTGCTAGCGGCTTGTAGGACGAAACGCTATGGCGTCCCGCTCCGTGTGCGGTTGGGATTCTTGCGCGTCGTCCTAGGCCGAGGACGGTGAGGCGACTAAGTAGCGGCTGTGCCAACAAATTATTCGATTGGCTGAAAGGACTTGAAAGCTCGAAAAAAAATCGCTTTACGAAGAGCGAACGATGGTTTCGTCGGCGTGGGTGATTCGACAGACTCAGTGAACTTGCCCCGATCTTCGAATCGTTAACTTGCGTCAATGGGCTTCGCGAAAGGCTTCGGTGGGTTGCATCTTCGCGGCTCGTAAAGCGGGCAGTAAGGCTCCTAGCAGACCGATGACTAGGGAGAGCGCGACGCCTTGCAGCAAAATGCGCACATCGATGTTGGGACTGAGGATGCCGCGAGCTGCAGGAGCTTGGCTGAGCGCCCAAGTCCCGGCTAGGGCGATCAGGGCGCCTGCCAGGCTGGCAACGAAAGCGATCACGCATGACTCGGCGACGATCATCGCGACAATTCGGCGGCGGGACCAACCAATCGCTCGCAGGATTCCAATTTCACGCGTTCGCTCCAGGACGCTGGTCATCATCGTGTTCAGTGTCCCAATCGCACCTATAAATACGGCGACTGCGGAAGTCATCCAAGCCATCGCGCCCGCCAACTGCATGCGAGTGTCCGTTTTCACAAAATCTTCCGTGGCCAGAGGGAGCAGTTTTGGGTCGAGTCCTTCGATGTCGGTCAAAGTCTGGCTGGCTTGGGCGGCAGAGATGGGTCGGCGCAGGACGACATTAATATACGTCACTTGGCTGGCACGGTCCGTAAGCGATTGCAATTGAGCCAGCGGAAGAATCATCGAACCATTTTCCCAAGTGCTGGGGCTCTCAAAAATACCTGCCACACGATACTTTTCCTCGAATAAATTGACGGAATCGCCCGGTTGAAGGTGCATTCGATCAGCCAAATGGACGCCGAGCAGTAGTGATTTTGGCTCATCGGGCCTGAAAGCCGCTCCGGCTCGCAGGCGAAAGTCGTTGAGCAGCCACGAGTCGGGTGCGATCCCCATCGAGGGGACTCCATAAACCCCTTGTTCCTCAAAAGAGAGGGTTTCCAGTAGCACGCCGGCGGCGCGGTCGACTGTGGGTAAAGCTTCGATTCGCTGGACAAAACTGAGGTCCACAGAGCTGCTGAGGCGATCGGCGGAACCTTGACGGGACACGACGACGTCAATTCCGTGAGCTGCGTAGACTTCAGCGAAAGACTTCGTGAATCCCCGTGTGATGCCGAGCAGGGCGATAACGGCCGCGATGGCGGTGGCCAACGCCGAAAGGGTCAGCAGGGTTCGGAAACGCCGCCGCGTCAAGTTTTTAAGAATCAGTGAAGAGAAACGCATTGCGGCTGTGGCAGAGTGTCGAGTTTGTTGCGTCGGAAAGTGCCCACTAGTGTGCGGCGAGCGGTACAGTTGGCCTTTTACAAGATAGCAGAACCTGTAAGATACCTTTTACTTACATCAGCGATTTCGATGCCAGCACAATCTCGTGCCCGCCGAAATCGTTATTTGGCTTACTTTCGCATCTCCGCTGGCCGGAGGATACGAACCAGGGGCCGCTGTGGGGATCGCGAACATCGAGTTGTTGTACGCGGTCAAAGCTATTGCTCTCCGCCGTAAATCGTTGCTCGGCAGCGACCGAGAGTGGGTAGCGAGAAATCGTGGATCGCTCTGGGTCAGAGTGGCTTGTTTGTTCTTGGTTCGGTTTTTTAGGTGAAATATGGATCTCGCAAAAGTTCGCAATATCGGTATCAGCGCTCACATCGACTCTGGCAAAACAACCTTGAGCGAACGAATCCTGTTTTACACTGGCCGAATTCACAAAATTGAAGAAGTGAAGGGTGGCGGTGACGGCGCTACGATGGACTACATGGAACTCGAGCAAGAGCGCGGGATCACGATCACCAGCGCCGCGACGAGTGTCCAGTGGGGTACTTCGAAGGTCAGCAAGTACATCCCCGACGCTCACCATATCAACTTGATCGACACACCGGGACACGTGGACTTCACCATTGAAGTGGAACGCAGCCTGCGCGTGCTCGACGGCGCTGTGCTCGTACTATGTGCGGTCGGTGGCGTGCAAAGTCAGTCGTTGACGGTGGATCGTCAAATGCGTCGCTACAACGTGCCTCGCTTGGCGTTCATCAACAAGATGGACCGCACCGGTGCCGATGCGTTCCGCGTTACCAAGATGATGCGCGAGAAACTGAACACCGACGCGATCATGATGCAGATTCCAATTGGTGCTGGCGAAACATTCGCAGGTTGCATTGACTTGGTGACGATGAAGAAGCTGCGTTTCGATGGCTTGCAAGGTGAAACTTGCGTTGAGGAAGAGATCCCTGCCGAGTTGCTGGAGGAAGCGAAAGACGCGCGGCATACGATGCTCGAAGGTCTTTCGATGTACAGCGACGAGATGATGGAATTGCTGCTCAGCGAAGAAGAAGTGCCCTCGGACTTGATTCACAAAGTTGT
>JANPLP010000416.1:0-3001 GCA_031426595.1 Planctomycetia bacterium
CCCCGCTGGTGCGAATTAAAAGATCGGGATCGGGGATACCGGCGGTGTACAATCGATCGCCTATCAGTTTTTCATCGATCGCATCGACATTCAATTTCCCAAGCATAGCATCGTTGGCGATCGATCGGACCGCATCGACCAGTTCTTGGCGTGCACCGTAGTTAATTGCCAAGCACAACGTGAGAGCGGTGTTCTTCGCGCTTACCTCCATAGATCGATCCATTTCTTCCAAAACATCCGCCGGCAATCCCTCTCGGCGACCGATAATTTGAAGTCGGATGTTGTTTTTCATCAACGTGGGGCGTTCTTGAATCAAATATTGTTTAAGCAAACGCATCAGAAAGTCGAGTTCCGACTGCGGCCGCTTCCAATTTTCGTTGGAAAAGCAGTAGAGCGTCAGATATTCAATACCGATCCGACCACATGCCTCCAGCATGCGTTGGACAGTATCAGCTCCTTTGCGGTGCCCTTCGACTCGAGGCAGCCCCTGTGCTTGAGCCCAACGCCCGTTGCCATCCATGATGATCGCAACGTGTTTCGGTAACGAGGACGAAGATCTTTTCTCGATGGAACTTGATTCCATCGATGCGGCCTTCGGTTTGGCTTTACGAGAAAAGAAGGCCACGACAAGCGTCCTAACTCAAGAACATCGTTTGCTCACGATCAGGGCCAACCGAAATAACTCCGACTTTGACGCCGATTAATTCCGCGATGCGATCCATGTAGCGAACGGCGTTGGCTGGCATATCCGCGACTTTGCGAACTCCTGTTACATCTTTGTTCCAGCCTGACAATGTTTCATAAATCGGTTTCGCACGCCGCAAGTCATCTGTCAAACACGGGAATCGATCGACTCGTTCGCCATCGATATCATCTGCGACGCAGACTTGGATTTCATCAAAGTGGCTCAGAACATCCATCATCATCAACGATAATCGATCGATTCCGCTCAGACGAGCCGTATAACGAACGGCAACCGCATCGAACCACCCACATCGGCGTGGTCGTCCGGTCGTAGTACCGTACTCACGTCCGATATCGCGAATCTTTTGGCCCGTCGCATCTGTCAGTTCCGTCGGAAATGGTCCTCCGCCCACCCGCGTCGAATACGCCTTGCAAACCCCGATCACCTTCGTGATCCACTTTCCAGGTACGCCGGAACCACTCGACACTCCGACGCCTGAAGCATTGCTGCTGGTAACAAACGGGAACGTTCCGTGATCAATATCCAGCAGCGAACCTTGGGCACCCTCCATCAGCAGTTGTTTGCCGATGTCGAGCTGGTCGAGCAGAAAATCGGTTGTGTTCTTCGCAAGCGGTCGAAGACGTTCAGCCCATCCTTTGGCATTCTCATAAATCGTTTCCGGTACCAATCCATCCAGTTCGTTAGAATTGGCCAACGCTGAGAGCCAACTTCGCTTGTAGTCACAAATCTCCGCAATGCGTTGTTTAAGGTTTGGCGCCAAGATATCGGCCAGTCGAAGGGCATGAATGCGGCCTACCTTATCGCGATAGCAAGGTCCGATTCCGCGAAGTGTCGATCCAATCCCTTCGCCGTCAACTTTTTGGCGATTGGAAATTGTGTCCTCAACAAGGTGCCAAGGCATCACCAGATGTGCCCGCTCGCTGATCATCAAGTTTTGGTGCGGATTGATGCCTCTAGCCTGTAACCCATCCAACTCCCCGAGAAGCGTATCTGGCTCCATCACCACACCGGGAGCGATGACATTCATGACTTGAGGGTGTAGAATTCCGCTGGGGATGTGGTGCAATTTGTAAACGTCTTTGCCGCTTACGACGGTATGCCCCGCATTCGCTCCACCTTGATAGCGAACCACGATATCATGTTGGGGGGCAAGTAGATCCACTAACTTGCCCTTGGCTTCGTCTCCCCATTGCAAACCGATAACACACGTTGCAGGCACGTACTTCGACTCCGAAAAGACCATTAGAATACAGCTAACAGGTGCTTCTTCGGGGCCCGAAGTAACTCGTCACCGGCTATCCAGAGACTAGAGTCTAAGGTTGGCCAGTCGGATTGGTCAAGCGACAGTTTCGTTTCCTTTTGAACTAAAATAAAGAATTAAATTGATATGAATCGTGCACTTTTGGTAATCGACGTTCAAAACGAATATTTTACCGGCGCCCTCCCCATTACCCATCCCAAAGATCATTTTCCGCAGTTGCTGGAAGTCGTCGATCATGCACGGGCATCCACGATACCAACCGTCTTTGTCCAACATCACGAAACGGCCCTTCCAATTTTCCAGCGAGGAACAGACGGATGGAAACTTCATCACGAACTGGAAGAGCGGCCGTGCGACCTCGTCCTCGAAAAAGCTCTGCCAGGATGCTTTACCAAGACCTCGCTCCAGGAATGGCTCGATGCCCGCAAAATCGACACTATCACCATCGGGGGCTACATGACCCACATTTGTTGCGATACGACGGCCCGACAGGCGATGCATCTAGGTTACAAAGTCGAGTTCCTCAGCGATGCAACCGGCACGCTGGCACTCGACAATCAAGCTGGAAAAGTGACCGCCGAAGAATTGCATCGATCCATTCTGTGCGCCCAGCAGCATTTCATCAGCGAAGTAATCGACCGAAAGACCTGGAAAGAACGCGTAAGGGCATAGCATAGTGGATCAGCGGCTTGGCCCGCTGATAACATGGTGGATCAGCGGCTCCGCCCGCTGATACTCAATCCCTTTCACAATCGTCGAGCAAAACTCGAGAGGCTCCTGATGGCGTGCAGCCTCTTATGTGCCACCGTTGTTAGAACTCGGACCGTTTCGCAGGGGACTAGGTCGGTCGCGCTGCGTCCGAATTCTTACGAATATCGGCTACGAATTTTGTCCGAATTCTTACGAATGTCGGCTACGAATCTTGTCCGAATTCTTACGAATGTCGGCTACGAATCTTGTCCGAATTCTTACGAATATAGGCTACGAATCTTGTCCGAATTCTTACGAATATCGGCTACGTGGGGGGCGGTTCT
>JANPLP010000417.1:0-4235 GCA_031426595.1 Planctomycetia bacterium
GAAACCAGCAGCGCAGTTGAATTGGTTCGTCAAGCAGTGTTCACTGCAATGTTGATTGGAGCTCCGTTGTTGATCGTCGGTATGGTGATCGGCTTGGTCGTGAGTTTATTGCAGGCGCTAACACAGATCCAAGATCAAACACTTAATGCGGTTCCGAAGATTGTAGGTATGGTGCTTGCACTAATCTTCTGTTTGCCGTGGATTGCGGATCGAATGATTGAGTACACGAAACGAACGTACACGCAGATTCCGGAAGTCGTAAGTCGATGAACGATGCGTTGCTGTCACTGCTGAGTCAGCCGTTGTGGGTCTTCCTAGGCGTGCTCGCACGTGTTAGCCCGCCGTTGATGATGGCTCCACCAACACGATCCGCATCCGTACCGATGCGAATTCGAGCTGGTATTGCGATCGGCTTGTCGGTCTTGATTGCGCCTTTGGCTTACGGCAATGCGTCCCCGATGCCGCCAGATCTCATTAACCTGGTTCTAGGCATGACAGGTGAAGTGATTTTGGGATTGATGTTTGGCAGTATCATTCTGCTAGCTGTCACTAGCCTTCAGATTGCTGGTCAGATGGTAGGCAATCTCGCTGGGCTAGACTTAGCCACCAG
This sequence comes from Planctomycetia bacterium, assembly GCA_031426595.1. GTDB lineage: Bacteria > Planctomycetota > Planctomycetia > Pirellulales > Pirellulaceae > Aureliella. Next base: position 611 of record JANPLP010000417.1, read on the forward strand.
CGCGGATCCGAATACGGATGAAGAGATGCCCGTGATTGCAAACATGTTGGGCTGGTTGGCAGCCGCTATTTTTGTGGTCTTGGGTGGGCATCGCCAGTTGCTCGATTGCTGCATGGAGAGTTTTGCGACCTTTCCCGTAGGCGCAGTGCAATTTCAAGCTGCTTGGCTCGATGAGCTTGACGGTGTCATTCGGCATACGTTTGTGATTGGCATTCGTTCAGCAGCGCCGCTGGCGGTTGCGTTGCTATTGTCAAACCTGGTGGCGGGACTGCTTGCGCGGACCTTACCGCAGCTGAACGTACTGGCGATCGGCTTTAACATCAACGCGATGACGTTGCTAACGGTGCTTACCTTATCCATCGGTGGCGTAGCTTGGGTGTATCAAGCCGAACTGTTGGTGTGGTTAGAAAGTTGTCATCGCATTGCGCAAGGTGGAGATAGTTAGTTGTCAGAGGGCGGAGACAAAAAACACGACGCATCTCCCTATCGCCGCCAAAAGGCGCGCGAGCAAGGACAGATTGCGCGCAGCCAGGATCTTGGATCCGCGTTAGTCCTGTTGATTGCTGTGATGGTGTTGGGCTGGTGGGGTCCGAACGTTGCCAACACGCTGGCAGAGATCATGATCTCAGCGTTTCAGCAAAGCAATTACTGGACAACTAGTAGCCGATCGGCGGCGAGCTTGATCAATATTAGTTTTTTGCAGTGCCTTTACGCGGTACTCCCAATCATGCTCAGCGTGTGCGCCGTTGTGTTAGTTAACAACTGGTTGCAAGTTGGATTTCTATTCTTGCCAGATAAGCTCAACTTGGATTGGAATCGAGTCAATCCGCTGGCAGGGATTAAGCGTTTGTTTGATCTACCCAACGTGGCGCGGATTGGCTTTGGCATACTTAAAATTGCCTTGGTGATCGCGGTCATCTCGTTGGGCATTTGGGGCAAGTGGGACACCATCATCGGTTCGCAGCAACTAACGGCCGGTGAGGTCGCATCGCTGATATGGGACACGACCCTGGACTTGTGTATGCGGACCGCCGGTATGCTCTTAGTTTTAGCGATCTTCGACTACGGTTTTCAGTGGTGGAAGATCGAGCAAGACTTAAAGATGACTGATGAAGAGATGCGCGAAGAAATGAAAATGATGAACGGCGATCCGCAGATTGCCGCCAAGCGACGAGCGTTCCAGCGACAGTTGATGATGAATCGCATTCAGTCGACCGTACCGAAAGCGGACGTGGTGATTACTAACCCAACTGAGCTGGCGATTGCGATTCAGTTCGATCCGAAAACGATGCCTGCTCCAGTAGTTCTCGCGAAGGGGGCGGGCGAAGTGGCGGCTCGTATTCGTAAGATCGCGTTAGAGCACGGCGTACCTGTCGTCGAGCGAAAGCCGCTCGCACAAGCTCTCTATAAAACGGTTGATATTGGCCAGATCGTGCCTGTTGATCAATACAAAGCGGTCGCTGAAGTATTGCGTTATGTCTATCAGCTACAAGGCAAGAAGATCCCAGGCATCGAGCCTTAAGGCAACAGCTTCGTCCTTGGCCACCGCGCCATGCTTTTGACTTAGTGAACCTGAGCTTTGGACTTGGATAATGGTTTTGGTGCCGCCGACTTCGCTTCCGCGGGTTTGGATGCTTCTGCATCTTCAGATTCAGCTGAACTCGCGTTGGTTGGTTGGAAGTCATTGACGGTTTCAGAAATCAAAAACACTTCCACTCGCGAGTTCTTCGAGGGGTCTTGGTTCTTGGGATCCAATGCTAACGGCTCATGTGGCCCCGCCACACTGATGCGCAAGCGAACTTCATCTATTTTATTATCGAGTAAGAACCGCTTCACGGTTAAGCAACGCTTGTACGAAAGGTTCCATAGCGCATCCGAGTTGGCTCCGACCTCATCCAATGTTGGAGTCACATGTCCACGAATATCGATTTTGTGGGGTAGTCCAACGAACTGCGGAATCGTTTTCCTCAACCGCTCGCGACCATCATCGTCAAGTTCGGCTGACCCGAGTTCGAACACAACGATCGTACCAGCAGTCGAGCGATCGGGCTCACGGATAGTCACTAACTTTGGCTGTTCCCATTTAGGGGCCTCGGGATCGTCGTGAGGGATCTCTCGGGGATTGCTGCCATCGAACTTCTTACCGGGATCGGTTTGACCAGCCTTGGGTTTGCCGAGCGTGGGCTTGCGACCTTTTTTGGAATTCATGATCGTCTTGGCCCATGGATCCTGAAAGTACTCGGCGACCGCCTCTTTCTTTTCAGCATCCTGCCCGACCAGCCACATCACCATGAAGAAGGCCATCATCGCGGTTACGAAGTCAGCGTACGCCACTTTCCATGCACCACCGCCTTTGCCACCCATCTTTCAGTCCTTTGCGAGTCGTCGAAGTTCAGGCTGATTGCCTGTAAGGCGGAGAGAGTGACCTACATGTCATCGCTCGTCAGATTCAATTTCCACTGTTCATCAGTCACTGATTGTGTCAACTTCTTTAAACATCTCATCCAGTTTCTCGGCGGTGGGTCGAACATCGGGGGGCAGTCCTCGGCGCGCCGCTTCAACGGCAACCTTGGGTGGCATGTCGTTCATATAAGACGTCACAGCGAATGCGACCGTACGCAGAAAGATCGATTCGTTGATACCCATGAATTCGAGCTTACCGACCAAAGGAGCGATGAAGCCGTACGACAATAGAATCCCCAAGAATGTACCGACTAGTGCAGCACCCACTTTGTGGCCGATTTCGGCTGGGGGTCCGTTGATGTGTTCCATCGTGATCACGATACCGAGCACCGCGGCCACAATACCGAAGCCTGGAAGACCGTCTGCGGTCTTTGCAAGAACGCCCATAGGTGCATGGTGCGCATCTTCAGCGGCTTTGATTTCGAACTCGAGTAACACCCCCATCTGTGCCGCGTTAACGCTGCCATCAACCATCGGTCCGAAAGCGCCCTTGATGAACTCTGAAGCATGATGATTGTGAGCGATCAAAGGATAACGCTTGAAGACGGGGCTATCGTGCGGATTGGCAATGTCCTGCTCGATCGCCAACAGCCCATCGCGGCGAGCCTTTCTGAAGAGCTGGTAGAGCAACTTAAAGAGCTCCTCATACATTGCTTTCGAGAAAGGGTTGCCTTTCATCGTCTGCATCAATCCCTTCGCGAGATCTTTTAATACGTTCAGAGGGGACATCACGATCATCGCGCCGAGCGCAGCACCGCCAATCGTCACGATTTCTGATGGGTGGACGAGAGCACCGAAGTGGCCTCCTGCCATCGAGAATCCGCCCAACACGGAACCGACAACCACGATAAAACCGATGATGGTCAACATTACAAAAGCCTCGTTGCCCAATTGCCCATGCAAGTATCACAGATGGTGACACTCCTTGGTCAATTCATCGTCGAAAGCCCGCATCCGCTGCATGGCAAAGCGGTAAACAACGCAGCTACGTCAACGCGCACAACCGGAGTTATGGGTTTCTCCGTTCATGCGGGTTGGACTTAGATGACCTTGCGGGATGGAGCGGTTGCGCAATGCATGACCGTCAAATGAAGCTGAGGATTTGGTCCATACTAGCTCATAGAGCAGACACGGCTTGGCGGCTGGTTCTTAATTGGTGAAC
>JANPLP010000418.1:0-1192 GCA_031426595.1 Planctomycetia bacterium
TGCCGAGACCATGTCGCTCAAGTTTAGTCGCATTCAATTCACCCCCGACCTCATGCCGATGGATATCACCGGCACCGATATTTTGCAGGAAAATGAAGCGGGGCGGCGCGAGTTTCAGTTCGTCCCCGGTCCAGTGTTCGCAAACATTGTCCTTGCCGACGAGATCAACCGAGCTCCTCCAAAGACGCAAGCCGCCATGCTGGAAGCCATGCAAGAGCATCGCGTCACTGTGCTCGGTAAGGCCTTTAAACTCGAACCACCATTTATGGTCCTCGCGACACAGAATCCGGTCGAACAGGAAGGAACCTATCCGCTACCCGAGGCTCAACTCGATCGCTTCATGTCGCTCATCGAACTCGACTACCCAAGCGAAGCTGAAGAGATCCAGATCGCCCGGACAACTACCGGGGATGACATGGTCGAACTCAACCATCTCATGACAGCCGAACAAATCATCGATCACCAGAACCTTGTGCGCCGCGTCCCTGTACCCGATCACATTTACAGCTACGCAGCTCGCCTGGTCCGCAAGACTCGCCCCACTGGATCGTCCAGCCCAGAGTGGCTTCGACCCCTGGTGGCCTGGGGCGCTGGTCCTCGCGCGGTGCAAAACTTAATTCTCGGTGCCAAGGCCCGAGCCGCTTTGCAAGGCAGTTACATGGTCCGCTTGGAAGATGTCAAGCACGTCGCGCCAGCGGTGCTCACCCACCGTATCATCACCACCTTTGCAGCTCAAGCTGAACGGTTTACGGCCAAAGATATCGTCAAGCGCTTGGTGACGGAATTCGGTGAAGGCTAAACCGGTGTTAAGTTTCTCGTATAAGGTCCTGCCAATTGGCTAACTACACTTGCCAGTTGGCGTTCAGCCCACACGAGATCACTTTGCATCCATCAGCCCCTGCATGGTAAAGGTCGATACCAGCAACGCTTCGCTTTGCGGACCTTTGTTATTCGGATCCGTCGATGGCTTCTGAAGCAGCTTCGGGAACTTTGCGCCAGTGAACACGCCGAGATTGGGCGTCTTGCCAAGCTCGTTGAGTTTATCTTGGATCGATTCATCGCGGGCCGTCTGGAGGAAACCCGGAATGTTGTTTCCGCCAGTCGACCAGACATCTTTTCCTTGCCATTGAAACTTGATCGATGAATCATAAACGTTGGCGATATACGCACCCGATGCGATATACGAAACTGC
>JANPLP010000419.1:0-4428 GCA_031426595.1 Planctomycetia bacterium
GGCGTGCCACCCAAATACGATCAACCCTAAAATTAAATCTGGACAAAGCACTAGTGCAATTCTCTCACAGCCCAGCAGCAATGCTTCGAGCTCGGTCGCAGAGCAACTGAGCCTCAGCAACCGTCGGTGCCTCCGCAATAAAGCGAACAATCGGTTCGGTGTTACTCCCGCGAACCAGCAGCCAACGATCTGCCCAATCCAGTCGCAATCCGTCGAGCCGGCTTGAAGAGGCATCGCTGATCTGCTGCGTTAGAACGTCGAGCAATTTGGGCAAGCGACTCGCGTCCAAAGTGATTTTGTCTTTCACCATCGCCAGCGGTGGAAGCGAAGCCACTATTTGGCTAACCGATTTGCCCGTGGTAGTTAACAACTGCAGGATACGCGCCATCCCCACAAAGCTATCGCGGACGTAACCCACCTGCGGATCAATCGGCCCTCCGCTTCCCTCACCACCAAACACCGCTTGCTCAGCAATCATGAGATCCGCCACGTTGGCTTCGCCGACCGCCGCACGAAGACACTTCGAGCCGTATTGGGCAGCGATGTATGCAGACAAACTACTGCTGGCACAATTCGTGACGATCGTCCCACTGCGGCTCGGCAGTGCTTGCAGTAGGCAGAGCGCAAGCGTCATCTCCTCCCCGATGTAATGACCATTTTCGTCGATGATTGCCAAGCGATCAGCATCGGGGTCCTGACAAAAACCCACATCGAAACCACCCTTGCGAACAAGCTCACACACACCCTGCAAGTTCTCCGCTAATGGTTCGGGCTTGTGCTCAAATTGCCCATCCGGCGCATCACCCAGCAAGCTTAATTGGCAACCAAGCGATTCCAACAGCTTCCGCCCCAGCAATCCTCCCGCACCATGATTACTGTCGAGCAGCACCTTGAATCGGCGCTCTCGCACTTGCTTTGGATCGATCGTTTTAAGGACCAAGTTCAAATGCGAGGTATGCGGATCGTTCAATCTTTCTATCTTGCCAATGGAATCGACACCCACCCACTTTTCCGCCGACACGCGATAACCCGCCAAGACCTGCTCACCAGCCACCTTAGTCAAGATGCGCCCATCGCCGCCGAACAACTTGAGCCCGTTGTACTCCTTCGGATTATGGCTGGCCGAAATCTGCACACCCGCCACCGCTCCTTGCTCACGAACTTGAATCCCAACCGTCGGGGTAGCCGCGGCGTCCAAATCGATGACATCAAATCCATGCGCGGCCAACGTCGCACTCACTGCCGCAGCCAACATTCGCCCACTTGAACGCCCGTCACGGCCCATCACCACCTTTCCCCTTGGCAAGGCCGATGCCAGCGCTGCGATGTATCGCGTGGCAACCAATGGCGTAAGCTGATCTGGAATCGTGCCACGCAATCCACTGACACTGATAATAGGCTCGCTCACTGACAATTCCTTCAAGAGATGCTGTTAAGAGGGGTTTGGGTGCATCTGTTATAGTCACCCGAGCGACCGATTTCGACCCGCCTGCCGAAGCTCGCTCCTAGGCGATGAAACAGCGATTGAATACAATCGCGACTCAACGTTCTTCCATGCATTTTGGCGGTCAACCAGCTCTGGGCGAAGAGGCAAAATATGAACATCGAACAAGCAATCGCAGCAGCCAAGCAAGCAACCGAAGCCGGTAGTTTGACCGCCCCCGCACTCGCCAATTTACAGATTTGGTTGACCGAGCCACGGTACCGTAACTATCAACCGCAAATTGTCGACCACATCGCAGCCAAAGATTGGAAGAAACTCGACGATGTTTTCTGGACCGTGATTCCCTTCGGCACCGGTGGACGTCGCGGACGCATGTACGCGTTCGGTTCGAACGCTATCAACGAACGCACCATCGGCGAAAGCGCACAGGGACTTGCCACCTACGTCCTCGAAACGGCCACCAAAGGCAAGTCGCTAAGCTGTGCGATCGCTTACGATACTCGTCACCGCTCGCGCGAGTTCGCTGAGCTTTGCGCCTCCGTCATGGTTGCCAACGGCTTCGAAGTTTATTTCCTCGACGATTACCGCGCGACGCCACAGTTGTCTTACGCCGTTCGCGCCAAGAAGTGCGACTGCGGTATCATGGTCACAGCCAGCCACAATCCGCCGAGCGATAACGCTGTCAAAGTTTACTGGTCAACCGGCGGACAAGTTCTTCCACCGCATGACAAAGCGATTATCGACCGCGTCATGAACGTCGACGAAATCAAAAAAGTAAATTTCGAGGAAGCTTTAGCTGCGGGCAAAGTCAAAATTTGCACGGAAGAGATCGATGCCGCCTATCTGGCTGAAGCATCGAAATTCGCTTGGCCCGGTCCACGCGATGTCAAAGTAATCTACTCGCCGCTTCACGGTGTCGGCACCTTCGCAGTCATGCCTCTACTCCATAAAGCAGGCTTTAACTCCTGCGAAGTCTACGCGCGGCATTCAGAACCAAGCGGCGATTTCCCCAACGTACCAGGCCACGTGAGCAACCCAGAGAACACCGCCGTGTTCGATGAAATCATCACCTACGCGCGGCAAGCCGGTGGTGACATCATTCTTGCCACCGACCCCGATTGCGATCGCATGGGCTGCGCCGCTCCTCTGACAACGGATGCAAGCGGACCGTGGGCAACGCTCAATGGCAACCAACTGGGCGCTATCCTCACCGACTTTGTGTGTTCACAAATGAAATCGCTCGGCAAGTTGACTCCTAAGTCCTACGTTATCAAAACGCTGGTGACCACGGAACTCATTCGCCGCATTGCAAGCAGCTACGGGGTGCGCTGCGAAGGAAATTTGCACGTGGGTTTTAAATGGATCGCAGGCGTCATGGATGCCGTCGGTCCCGATGATTTTGTATTCGGCACCGAAGAATCGCACGGCTATCTAATCGGTCAATATGCACGTGATAAAGACGGCGCTGTTGCCTGCCTCCTCATGGCCATGCTCGCCGCACATCTCAAGTCGCAAGGCAAGTCGCTGCACCAGAGAATGGCTGAACTTGAGATCGAGCACGGTTGCCATCAAGAGACACTCGTCAATGTGCAAATGGAAGGTAGTGAAGGCATGACGCTCATGAAGAAACTCATGGAATCTTTCCGCACATCACCACCCAAGCAACTTGGTGGTATCGCTGTCGCCCAAGTTCGCGACTACAAGAAGTTAACCATTCTAAAATCGGACGGAACAACTGAAAAACTCGAATCGCTCCCCGCGGACATGGTCATGCTCGACCTCGTCGAATCCGGCAACTACTTCGCTGTTCGTCCATCCGGTACAGAACCTAAAGTCAAGTTCTACATGTTCAGCTACTGCCCACCTGCAAGTCATGACCTAGCCGCCGCCAAAAAATTGCTCAGCGACCGGTTGGCTGCCCTCGAAAAAGACATTCGCGCTTACGTGAGCAATGCCACAATGTAGGCCGGAACAAACGCAGCGCCGTTCCGGCATTCACAGCCGTCTGGCCTATCACAGCAAGAAGCCGGAACGGCGCGTCGCTTGTTCCGGCCTACGTTAAACTCGGGCTTAAGTCACTTCCAGCGGCTCTTGCCAGAACCAGCGACCGCTTTGCCGATCACCCACGATTTCAAGCCGAAAGATTGCACGATCTCAGTGACCGTGTTCGCGTAAAATGGACTGACCATGAGAGCCAGCCCGATACCCATGTTGAAGACATGCGTCATTTCGTCAGCAGGTATCTGACCGAGCTTCTGCAGCCAAGTAAACACCGGCGGCACTTCCCACGAATCGCGATCGAAAACAAGATCGATGTGGGGAGGCAAAATGCGTTCAGTGTTCTCGAGCAAGCCACCACCGGTAATGTGACCGATGCCGTGAACGACATTCTTTTTTTTGTAGTGTCCGAGAATCTGACGTAACAAGCGAGTGTAAATCAACGTCGGCCGCATCAGCGCATCGCCAACCGTTTCACCCAGCTCATCGATCTTGTCATTGACCGCCAAACCAGCATGCTCAAAGACCGCTTTGCGAACGAGACTGAATCCGTTCGAGTGAAATCCCGACGACTGCACGCCGATAATGACATCATCTGCAGCGATCTGTTTACCGCTGATCAAATGTTTCTTCTCAACGACCCCCACGCAAAAACCTGCCAAGTCATAATCACCCCGCTGGTACAGGTCCGGCATGATCGCGGTCTCACCACCCAACAGCGCACAGTCGGCTTGCACGCATCCTTGACTGATGCCGTCCACAATTTGCTCAAGCAGCGGCGGATTGTCGTGACTCATCGCCACATAATCAAGGAAAAAGAGCGGCTCGGCACCGCAGCACAACACATCGTTCACGCACATGGCTACCAAATCGATACCGACCGTGTTATGCCGCTCAAGTTTCTGAGCCACTTTGAGCTTCGTGCCAACGCCGTCGGTACCGGACACCAACACCGGTTGATCGTACTTGCGAGCGAACAGCGGACC
>JANPLP010000420.1:0-3207 GCA_031426595.1 Planctomycetia bacterium
GAGGTTTCTGTGTAGGCGTTTCCTAGTCCTTGGTAGGGCGTATCAAATTGTCCCGAGACGGGCTCTTGAATGGACATCAGCACTTCGGCCCCTTCACGATACCAATCATGGTCACCCAAGAATCGCTGACCGGTCATGCGCCCCGCGCGCTCGAGTCCATACATGTAGTACAAATGAAACTGGCCCAGGCCCGGATTCGATCTAATGTTGTAATTCGTGGTCAGCCACTGAAGTCCGGCGTTGATGATCGAGTTATTCGATTTACTTGCCCCGCAGCACTCGATTTCGCCATTCGCGCTCGATTCACTATCGTCTAACTGCGATCCAACAATCACCAGCGAAGCGATACCCGCGCACGTCATACTTCCACGCACGTCGTTGCCACCTGCGTTGTAAGGGAAACTACCATCCTTGTTACGTATCTTCAGCCAATAGTCTTTCGAGCGGCTATACACCGCTCGCCAATCGTCCCGCGATAACTTCGCGCCTGCTCGCTGAGCTTCGTACAGAGCAAGCAAAGCGAACTGGGTGTTTGAAGGATCTCCGTTCGAACCACCTTGTTCGCCGTAAGTCCACGACCCATCGGCCGACTGAGACCTCACAAGCCATTCAGTGTTGCGCTGGATCTCGGCGGCATACTTGGCGGGATTAGCAGCACAGAAAGCCATCGACTGCAAAGCGACTGAGTAGGTCTTCTCCGGTATGCGTTGGCGAGAGTAGTTTAAGCCAGCGGTTACTCTCGGATGGTCAGGTGGCAAACCGGCGTTGAGAAGCGCGAGAACAACCAACGATGTTACCCCGCCTGGATAATCCGGGTAATCATCCCATCCTCCATCCACTTTCTGACCCGCCAGCAAAAAAGCGACACTGCGGTCGATCGACTTTTGTACCGTCTCGGGAGTGACGACTATCCTTCGATTGGGATTTTGCGCTGGGCAAGCCGATCCGCTCAACACAATCGCTACAATTGTAAAACAGTACGACAAACAAGCTGCCCGTGTGGACATGGTCATTCCCTGCTTGGTGAACAATGCTCGGCGTGAGCGATAAGGTATGGAAGACTCGGCTTTCCGACCTGAGTTAGCCTGCCCTCTGAGGTAGACTACACATGAGACGATCAGCAATTTGCAATTGTTAACGTGATACTGACCTTATTATACCTCTCGCACGATACCCGGTTTTTGAGTAAAGCGCATTCTAGTGTCAAACAAGCCCAAAAACGTTGGCGACCTACTGAACGAATTTCGCGAGCATCGCAACTCCATGCGTCTCGAGCTTGCCAAAGTCGTGATCGGCCAAGATGACGTCATCGAACAACTTTTCGCAGCCATTTTTACTCGCGGGCACTGTTTGCTCGAAGGGGTTCCAGGTCTCGCAAAGACCCTGATGGTTAGTTCGCTGGCACGAATTGTGGACGTAAGCTTTAATCGAATCCAGTTCACCCCTGACCTGATGCCTTCGGACATAACGGGCACAAACGTACTCGACGAAGACGAGAATGGGCGGCGAGAGTTTCGATTTGTCGAAGGCCCAATTTTCACCAACATTCTGCTCGCGGACGAAATCAACCGCACGCCCCCGAAGACACAAGCCGCTCTGCTCCAAGCGATGCAAGAGCGGGAGGTATCGGTCGGCCGAACGACTTACACGCTTCCCGATCCCTTCTTTACCATTGCGACTCAGAATCCCATTGAGCAAGAAGGAACCTATCCACTCCCCGAGGCCCAACTCGACCGCTTCATGTTCAACATCATAGTGGGCTACCCGACCGCTGACGAAGAAGAAAAAATATTGCTGGCCACCACTCGCAATGAGAAACCAGAAGTCAACAAAATTCTCTCCGCGCGCGCCATCGTCAACATTCAAAAGTTAGTGCAGAGCGTTGCGGTCAGTCCGTTTGTCGTCAAGTACGTTGCCCACCTCGTCCGCGCTACAAGACCGTCAGACGAACGCGCGCCGCAGTTTGTTAAGGATCTGGTTGACTGGGGAGCCGGCCCGCGAGCTGGTCAGTTTCTGATCAACGGAGCAAAAGCCATGGCCGCCATGGATGGTCGCTTCAGCATCGCTGTTGAAGATGTGCGACGCGTGGCTGTCCCTGTACTGCGGCATCGCGTGAGCACCAACTTCCAGGCTCAAGCCGAGGGTATGACAAGCGAAAAGATTATCGCTCGATTGATCAAGGAAATCCCGGATCCGGAAGTTCCCAAATTTGCCGGTCCTCCACCCGTACAAGCCAAGTAGACTAGAGTTGTAGAAGCAATAGTCGAGACTGGATACGAACGAGCAGCAGCGCGGTGCTTACAAATAATTGAGATCCTATGGTTGCCGTCGAGCAGTATCTGAAACCTGAGTTGGCCGCGCAAATCAAGCGTCTCGATCTGCGCGCTAAAATGGTCGTGCGAGGGTTCTTGCAAGGGCTGCATGCAAGTCCGTTTCACGGCTTCAGTGTTGAATTCAGCGAGCATCGCCGCTACACGCCGGGCGATGATCCCAAAGGCATCGACTGGGTTGCTTACGCGAAAACCGGCAAGTACTACATCAAGAAATATGAATCCGAAACCAATCTGACTGGTTACTTGGTGCTCGACTTGAGCCAGTCGATGGATTACACCTATCGTCAACAACTGACCAAGCTCGACTATTCCATCTGCTTGGCTGCTGCGCTCAGTTACTTGATGATTCAGCAACAAGATCCGGTGGGATTGATAACTTTTGACACGAAAATGCGAGCCAATGTGCCGCCCCGCAGTCGTCGCAGTCAACTGCCAACAATTCTCGGTGCACTTACGAAACTGAAGGTCGCCGGTCAAACCGACCTCGCCGCTTCGCTCGTTCAACTTTCTTCGATGTTGCGCCATCGCAGTTTGATCATGTTGATGAGCGACTTACTCACTGACGAAGAACCCATGCTTCGAGCACTCCGCAATCTGCGGCACTCAGGGCACGACATCATTGTGTTCCATGTGCTCGATGAAGCTGAGGTGTCGTTTCCATTTCAAGGGATGTTACAACTTCGCGATCCCGAGACAGGTGCAATCGAACCAGTGCGAGCCAACGATGCCGCGGAAGAGTATCGCAAGAACATTGCGCAGTTTCGCAGCCGACTCGATAAGCAACTAAGTGAGAGCCGCATCGATTACGTGGCTCTCGACACCAGTCAACCTTATGACAAGGCGCTAATGGAGTACCTGCTGCGCCGCCGCAATC
>JANPLP010000421.1:0-5112 GCA_031426595.1 Planctomycetia bacterium
CCAACGTTGAGCTCAATGTGAAATCGGCCGAGATTGGTAAAGGGACGCCGTTGGAAGTTGCCGAGCGGCTGGCAACGGAAGCATGGAAGGTAGCCGAACATGTGCAGACGACAGACAGTGTTCAGTTACTTGCAACTCGCGCGCAGATTCTTGAGCGTCAGGCCGACATTTTTCGGCAGACTGGACGCGCAGAACTTTCGCTCGCGCGACTCAACGAGGCCTTGGAGTTGCGGCTTGAGATCGAGGAATTGGATTCCGAATCGATCGAGTTAGCTATCGATGGCATTGGTACCAGCGATCTGATTGGGCAATACTATTTACAGAATAAACTGTTGGATCGCGCGGCTGAAATCTTCGCCGAGACGCATCGACGCGCGGCGTTGCTTCAGGAAAGCGCGCCGAATGATCTGAAGGTTCTGCGCACGGTCGCGATCGCTTACAGCCGGCTAGGCGATATCGCCAATGCCAATGGAGAATTGGACGAGGCGGAGAAGTGGTTCGACAAGGATATGGAACTGACCGAGCAAATATACAAGGCAAGCCCTGAAAGCGCGACAGCCAAACGTGACTTGACGGTATCGCTCGATCGTCTGGGCCGCACACGCGAAAACCGCGGACAGCTAGAGCAAGCCATCGAAGCGTATGAGGCCTCGCGTCAACTGCGCACAGAATTGCTAGAGGCTGAACCGAATGACTTGCGATTCCTGCGTGAGTTGTTCGTTTCGAACTTTAAGTTAGGCGCGACCGAAATGGTGCTCCAGCGATTTGAAGACGCCAAACGATACTACCGCCAAGCTGATGAACTGGCGCGGCACATGGCAGCAGTCGATAAATCGAATACGATTGCGAAACGTTATCAATCGATGTGCGCTGAATCGATGTGTGACATTCTGCTGTCAGAGTCGAAGGCCGACGAGGCGCTGCCTTTCGCAGTCTTGTCGTTCGATATTACGCAAGAACTCGCGGAGATATCGCCGCTGGACGCCAACATTCAACAAGACTTATTCGTGTTGCATACGAAAATTGCGAAGGTTCACAAGCTGCGAGGCGATTTCGATGCGTGCATACGCGAACTTGAATCGACGCTCGAGCAAGTGGAAGCGAGCGTAGTTCAATCGGATCGCTCTTTGACAGCCCTCGAGAACTATTCTTATCTGCTCGCTAGACTGGGCGATGCAGGTCTTCGAGCGGCTAAACCTGAACTGGCAGTTTACTATCTTGAGCGGATGCTGGAGCACGAGGCGACCATACCTCGCGAAAAACGCTCGGATGCAGACTCGCAACGCCTGCTAGTCAACACTCACACCCTGCTGGGCGAAGCGTACATTCAGGTCGAACAGTTTTTAGAGGCTTACTTTGCGCTCATGACCGCTCGCGAGACAGCCCAGGCGATGATACTTGCCGATATGCGCGTTGAGCAGATGAAAGCCGACCTCGAAGAGATAAATCAGCTGCTCGTTGTTTGCGGCGAAAATATTGGTAAGTGACTTGTAAAGCTACGCAACGGCAAGGGATCGCCGAGCGAGCTTAACGTGTTCGCAATATTTCCCTTATGACTCGTCGCGTACTAGATTGTGAGCTTCAACCAGTAAGTTGTAATGATCGGGGCGACGATCCGCAAAGCGGTCGATCAAATGCTTGCCGGGGACACGCACAAGTCGCTTGTTGCGAGTGATATGTGGTTGAACTGTTCCGCCCACAACGCACTCCTCTTCCGCTCCGCCGACGGACGGAGAACGCCCGGTGGGCAAGCAAAACTTGCTGGTACCGATAAAACGAAAACCTCGCTCTTCGCCGACTCGATTGACAGCCATGAAGTAGACATGATTCTCGAGTGCTCGCGCGTTTGGCAGGTATTCCGCGAATGTATCCGCCCCTGGCGGCCAATTGGTTGGAAGGATGACCAAGTCCGCACCTTTGAGAGCCAGTACGCGAGTGGCTTCAGGAAATGAAGCGTCGTAGCAGATGTGCATTCCGATTCGCAAACCCGCCGCTTCATAGACTTCCATCCCTTCAGTGCTAGGCGTTACGAAGCGATCGACCCCTAAGAATGGCAAATGAATCTTGCGATAAACTCCGATGATGCCATCAGGACCGAGGAGGACGCAACTATTAAATAGATCTTCGCCTCGGCGTTCTAAGATGCCAAATGCCAGGAATTTATTATGTTGCTTGGCAGCCGCCAGCAATCGCTCAGTGCTCGGCCCTGGAATCGACTCGGCGACAAACATCGCTTCGGCTTTGCTTTCGAAGCAATATCCGGTGACGGCACACTCGGGGTAGACGACCAGTTGTGCAGATTGGGTTCGTTCGTCGCTTAACCACGCGATCATCCGTTCGACATTCGAATCGTTATCGCCAATCAGCACATCCATTTGCACGCCCGCTACCGGCTCTTGTAAATTCGACATGTGAAATCCAATCGCTGCAAAGCGTCTAAAAATAATGGGAAGTTTCCATGCACGTGCTCCATGACCGCGTGCAATTCTCATCGACTTAACCTCGGGTTCTGCGCGAGCCTAAATTCTATCTAAAACAGTGAAGCGAGCTATGGTGGAGGATGGGCGACTTGGTGCCGAGATGGTCAATTGGCATAATAGACAGCGATCGAATAGCGGCGATTGGGCGGCCGTTCGTTAAACGTAAGCAGAATAATGGAGTGCCACGATGAGCCAAATTGTTCTTCCGCAGTATGGCTCAAGCAGCAAACGTCGACTGGCAGACGGTTCCATGTCAGGTGCTTGGTGGCGTCCAATGGATTCAGGACGACTTGAGTGTGATCTTTGTCCGCGCCGCTGTAACCTAAAGGCTGGTGACCGCGGGTTTTGTTTCGTCCGCGAGAATCGCGATGGCGAGATTATTCTTTCAACCTATGGCAAAAGCACCGGATTTTGCATCGATCCCATTGAAAAGAAGCCGCTCAATCACTTTTATCCTGGAACTCCTGTCCTGTCGTTTGGGACAGCCGGCTGCAACTTAGGCTGCAAGTTTTGTCAGAACTGGGATATCTCTAAATCGAGAGAAGTGGAGCGTTTGAGTGCCCATGCCGAGCCCGACGCAATAGCGCGCGCGGCCAAAGAGCTCCAATGCACGAGTGTCGCGTTCACTTACAACGACCCCGTCATCTGGGCTGAGTATGCAATCGATACTGCGATTGCTTGTCAGGAGTTGGGGATCAAAACAGTGGCCGTTACGGCAGGCTATATCAGCGATGAAGCTCGGGCTGAGTTCTTCAGTGTGATGGATGCCGCCAATGTTGACTTGAAAGCGTTCAGTGAGGAGTTTTATCAGAAAATAACTTACTCGCACCTTCAGCCAGTTTTGGATACGCTGGTGTACCTCAAGCACGAAACGGAGGTTTGGTTTGAAGTCACGAACTTGATCATTCCCGAGGCGAACGACAATCCAGGCGAGCTGCGCAAGATGTGCGACTGGATGTTAAATGCGATTGGTGACGACGTGCCGATTCACTTCACCGCGTTTCACCCTGATTTTAGGATGCGAGACCGATCTCGCACCGATCCTGCAGTGCTTTGCGAAGCATACGATATCGCCAAGCGAGCGGGATTGAAGTATGTTTACGTCGGCAATGTGCATAACGTGCAGCGACAAAGCACGTACTGCCATCATTGTGGACAATTGATCATCGAGCGCGATTGGTATCAACTGGGAACCTATGCCGTGAGTGGCTCGGGTTGCTGTAACCATTGCCAAACGCCGATCCCTGGTCGATTTCAGGGGACGCGCGGCGACTGGGGCGCGAAACGACAACCCGTACAAATTGATCAGTATTCGAACCAACCTCAGAAAACTCCGATTCAACCACTTGTTCAGCTCCAGTCGAAGGATCCCGACATGACCGGCTCAACTTCCTCTTCGCAACCCGCGACTGTGGACACAACCATCACGCCACCGGGCGCTCTCAAGCTTAATAGTCTTACTAAATCTCAGCGGCGATCGCTGCTTGAATTGGCTGCGAGCACGGTGTTCTCAACGGTTGGATCCCAAGTTGCCCCAAGCCCAACGCAATTGCTGGGAGATTTATCTCAGTCTGTCATCATGGGTGCGTTCGTGACTCTCAAGCGTGGAAAACTGCTGCGAGGGTGCTGTGGAGTTCTCGGTCAGCCCATGCAACTGGGCCCCGCTGTTGCGCGCGCGGCATCGCGAACCGCCAAAGAAGACAATCGCATGGCGCCGATATCGCCAGTCGAATTGCCTTACCTCACAATCGATGTGACTTTGCTGGGACCGTTCAAGCAATTGACCGTCGAGCCTGTGGAGAGAGCCTCGGAAGTACAGATCGGCAAGCATGGCTTGATGATACAGTCTGGGGAAAAAAGTGGCTTGCTACTACCAACCGTTGCGACAGAGAACGGCTGGGACGCAATCCAGTTTCTCCAAGCCGTGTGTCGCAAGGCGGGTTTGCCGATGTCCGCTTGGGAGCAGCCTTCTGCGCGGGTGAGTACTTTTGACGGAGAAGCGATCGAGGGATCGATGGCTGAGCTGCTGAGCGACACCAAGCTCGAATTGGCAGCGCCTTTGACTGCTGAGCACTTAACGATGTACTCGCAATTGGCTGGGACGAATATTGCGGCGGTCTCCGCGGGGTCAACACCCACCTATTACGCACCAGGTTTGCCGGATCTGACCGTCAACGCAATCGTGTTATCGATGCAATGGGGGGATCCGAATGAGGGACTGCGGCAGGCAAACGCATTGCAAGTGTCTTTCCGTCCCGGTGTGCCATTGCAGTCGACCTTGTTTCAGATGTGCCAAAGCGCGGCGGCGATGTTCCAACAACAGGGTTATTCGGGTGACTTGCAAGTTGGAATCACAATTGGGGTCGATCCATGTATGCATGGCAACGGGGAGCAAGTGGATCTAGCAGGGCTGGTGTCCAGCCAACGCGCGATCATCATGTCGGATCCCTTGCACTGTGGGTTTGCATTTGATCCAGGACAAACGCCGCAGATTCTACTCAACGTGTTGCGCGATGGCATGCCGGTTGGAAGTCGCGAGGCTCCGGTGCATTCGATGCAAACGATGTCGACCATGCCGGCAGTCATCAGTGTCTCGACTCCCCCAGCCCTAAAGACGGCAGGGGTAAGGCCA
>JANPLP010000422.1:0-3960 GCA_031426595.1 Planctomycetia bacterium
GCCGAGTTTTCCATTCTTGCGGTTCGGGTCGTTTGGTTATACGACGTTGGTTTTGGGTTCGATGAACGGTAGAGTATTAGAGTCATCTACCGGGTCGGTCGGCACTTTACCGCGAGCTAAATCCCAAATACGTTGATCGCGGTTTACACACATCTGATCCAAGATCTCACGCTCACGCTCCATCACCTCGCGATTGCGGTACGTTCCATCTGAACCCGCTTCGCCTCGCTTGCCGTAGATTGAATATCCATTTACGGCTCGGTAGCGATTCCACCAATGAAAATTCTTATCATTGACCACTTCTAAAATGGTTGCATTCACGCCTGCCTTTGACTCCATACCTGTCATGGCTTTGACAAACAGCGGAGCAAGCGCTCGGTAGCCCGCATCGTTTAGGTGAGCCCCATTAAGTGTCAAACGCTGATCACTCCCCGCGAATAATTTCTGTGTGGGATGGAACAGGTCAACATAGGTCGCGCCAGTCTGGTCAGCCACCAGCTTCAAAGCCGCAGCGTATGCCTCAATCTGCCTATTCACCTTCTCGCCGCTGGGCAAATTGGTGTCGCCCGTGTCCTCAAAGGCGATTGGCGAAACGAGAACAATTCGCGGACTGGTATCGCCGCTGTACTTCTTTTGACTGGTTTCCTCGACGAGCTTCGTCATTTCGCTGACGAAAGCCGCCCGTCCCACCTCACCACGAAACGACTCATTGAAGCCAAAAAAGAACATCACCACGCTGGCTTTTGAGTGCTTTAAATGATCATCAGGCGAGCCGAAATTTTGCGAACGCAGCCGCAAATTGGGTTCGTCCGCGGGAAAACACAAATTGCGGACCGTCAGGTCCAGTTCGGGAAATTGCTGATAAAGTAACGCTTCCCAATCGTTATGATGCTGCAAACGCTCCCCTAGGGCGTTTCCAACCAAACAAATTCGGTCTCCTTTCTCGAGTTTTAGGTCGACGGAGTAACCGGGCTGCGGGGGGATTACAATTGACAAGCAGAAAGCGAAAAGGATGCAGTTTCGCACGGAATTTCTCCTGAAAATCAGAAACAGGCGGGGTTGAAAGGCTGTTACCGTCGACAGAAAGTCAGCGATTGGTTGGCGTCCTGCTAAACTTAAACCGGTCCTTTATCAATCTCAAGCTGGAAAGAAACTCTGGCTAGAATTTGATTCGACTTTTCCAAACTCCTTCCAACGCATATAAAATAGGAGTGTGGCTCAAAGCAAATTCACTGTCGATAGGCACCCAACGCTTTTCGACGAAACATTGCGAGCCCGGATTTTTGTGAGTCACGTGGCTGGGTTCGCCACAAAAAACTATTCGTAAGTCTCAAGAGGGCAAACTCCATGGCAGTTATTCTTACCGAAAACGCGGCCTCCCAAGTCAAGAAGTTCCGCGATGAGCAACAGCTTGCGGACGGTATGTTCCTCCGCATTGGCGTTGCTGGCGGTGGTTGCAGCGGTTTTAACTACACGCTCGGCTTTGACGACAAATTCGACGAAGCCGCTGATAGCAAGTACGAGCATCACGGCGTCGCCGTGGTCGTCGACAAGAAGAGCTCGCTATACCTCGATGGCACAACAGTGGATTGGTTCCACAGCCTCGAAAAGCAGGGCTTCACCTTCAACAACCCGAACGCAGTCAAGAGCTGCGGTTGCGGTAGTTCATTCTCGGCTTAAGGCCTAAGTGCATTTCGCAAGCCATCGCAGCGCTACATAAAAGCGTCCTCGACATCAGCCGTGGACGCTTTTTTCGTAGCCACAGCTCAACATACTTCGACGCGTCATACTTCGACGCATCCGACACTTGCAAATACAGTGGGTTAACTCGTGTCGTAGCGCGTTTGAACCATCTCACAGTTAGCCGCTCGCCAGCCGGAGGTTGCCCAATCACCTAGATCTGCATTTCCGAGGCAACATCTTAGCCTCTCAGAGCTTCGCTACTACATGTCAAATCTCTGGTTGCCCCATCGTAGCTTACCGGACTAAGCGCTTGCGATCGACAACTACTGATCTGCTCCGGCGACGATGTCTCGCGCTACTTGACGCACACTGGCCTGACGATCAGCCAGACCTTTCACCTCATTCAGCAAATCCCCTTCCGTCGCTTGGCCGATAGAATCCGCTGGGTTCTCTAGCATTTGAGAAAGAGAATTGGTGCGGTTGTTGATCCGTGCCTGCAAAGATCGAATCAATCGCAGCTCAGCCAATTTGTCGACCAGCGGCTGGTCGCCAGGCTCTCCTGCGGGCTGCTGTCCCGGTTGCTTCTGCTTCTCTTTTTTGTCTTTCTTTTCTTTCTGGACCTGCACCAGCGCGGCCACCATTTCTTCCAGGGAGCTTATCACCTCTTGCTCAATTGTAACCGTCATCTGCCCAATGTCCGCTTTGGTCAGACGCTCTGCAATGTTGCTGATGTCAGTGTTCACTTGCTGCATCGCTTCCGGAAACGCCGCACTTGAACCCTCTTCGCTCAACAACAAAAACGCCCGGTCACCCTCATTCAAAATTTTCTTTTCTTCAAGTGCCAAGCTACTGGCTCGAATTTCCACCTGTCGAGTTGCCTGCTCGCCGGTTATCTCTTGCAAACGTTTTGTCTCTTCAAAGACCTTATTCTGCATTTCGAGCATCCGTCGCAGTCGTGTCTCAAGCGAAGCTAAGCTGCGCTCAATCTCTTCCTCACGAAGCTGACGCAGGATTTCTTCGAGCGCTTCGATAGCCGATCGCAACTCGGCCTCTGCCTCACGCTGCTTTTCAACCGCCTCTTTTCGCTTGTCCCCTTTCAACTCCTTTTCAGCCTCTTCCATCTTCTTTTGAGCCTGCTCGATCCGTTTTTTTGCCCGTTCGGTCGGATCCTTGGACTCTGGCTGCAGCGGTTCGGATGGCTCGGACTGCTCGCCAGACGCACCCTGCTGAGGCTTACTTTCTTGGGGTTTCCCCTGCTGAGGATTGCCTTCCTGCGGCTTACCTTCTTGGCCCTCCGAGGACTCGGTGGGTTTAGGTTTCGATGACTGTTCGCCAGCCGATTCGTTTTTGCCTTCCTCTTTCTTTTTCTCCTCGCTGCGATTGTCGTCCTGCTTCTGTCCGTTTGGGGCATCGGACTTCGACTTGGGATCCGAGTTGGATTCCGAGTTGGATGGAGTCTTGTTGCTCTCCCCATCCTTATTGCTTGGTTTTTCCTCAGCGGCTTTCGGCTCTCCATCCTTTTTCAATGGATCGCTGGGCTCTGAACGTTCCGGCTTGGAGCCATCTTTCATTTTTTCCGGATCGCCACCCTGAGGATTGTCTTTCGCTTCCTCAGGCTTTCCCTGCTGCTTATCATTCCCAGCTTTCGGGTCACCCGCTTGTGGGTCGCCTGATTTTTTTTCGTCAGGGGAACCTGATTTTGGGTCCTTTGATTCTGCCGGCGATGGTTCTTTGTTTCCACCTAGCTGCTTGGAAATTTCCTCTGCCTTGTCGGAAAGTTTATCCTGGTCGCCAGCCGCTTGTTGTGCATCCTGGCCACCTTCCGTCCGACCACTCAGCGATTTTTGTAGCCGCAACAAACGATCGGTTTCCTCGATCCAACGCCGCACTTGATCACGTTGTTCGCGGACGCGTTCACCCCTATTTTCGCTTTGCAGCAAATCGAGCAGCCGCTTCAAGTTCTCGCGACTCGTCTTTTGATCCTCCAGAGCTTGGCTGAACTGCTTCTTATCAAGCCTGGTCGCAGCGCGAGCCAGCAAATCGGAGAGTTGCGATTGCTTGCCAAGTTGCGCGGCTTGTTGCAACAGCGCTGCCCTAGCAGGATTCTCCGCTGACTCGAGCTCTGCGGACCGCAGCAATAGTTCTTCTAGCTTTTGGAATCGACTAGCTACCTGTTGCTGCTCTAAAAACAAAGGATCCGCCGGCTGCCCAGCCGAATTGGATGCCTCTTGAGCCCACAGCGTCCCATCGCAATTCCACGTGGGAGTAAGCAGAGCG
>JANPLP010000423.1:0-4299 GCA_031426595.1 Planctomycetia bacterium
ATTCGTTGACTGGAGACGAAGGCCACGATTTGCTTAAGGGTGGAGTCGGCAATGATCGACTCGAAGGGGGTGCTGGAGACGAAATTCTGAAGGGCGAAGCGGGCGATGACACGCTGTTGGGTGGGCGCGGCAACAACATTCTGAACGGCGGTGAAGGCTCAGATACAGCGGTCTTTAGCAGCAAGTTTGCTGACCACGTGATCACTGACATGGGCAACGGCGTGATTGAGCTTCGTAGCAGCGGAAACGTGGATATCGTCTCCAACGTTGAGAAATTCACCTTCTCTGACGGAACAGTAACGCTTGCCGACGTTCTCGCTGGGCGCGGTCCCACAATAGTGAACGTCAACAGTGGCGGTGACGGTCAAGACAACTTGATAGGTACAGCGGGCCAAGATCAAATCAATGGTGGTAAGGACGACGACTTGCTGCAAGGTGATGCTGGCGATGACACATTGATTGGCGACGCTGGTGATGACCTGCTGGTCGGTGGACTGGGTAACGACGAAATCAACGGCGATGACGGCGATGATATCCTCAAGGGGACCGAAGGCGACGATACGCTAGCCGGTGGTCTCGGGACGGATCAGATCGATGGCGGAGCTGGTAATGACACAGCCGTTTTCGCTGGTCATTCAACCGATTACAAACTGACCGACAATGGTAATGGCGCGATCCGCGTGGTCGGTAAAGACGGAGTCGATGTAGTTTCCAACGTTGAAAATCTGAAGTTTGACGACAAGACAATCAAGTCAACGGAAGTAAAGTCACCAGGTGGAGTTCCAGTTCTTGACACGCCACCTACCGACACGCCAACCGACAATACTGATCCTAGCGACAACGGCACGGGTATGGGCGACGCGCCTGAGGACTGCAAGTTGGAAGACGAAGTTGACACATCGAATCCAAACAAGCCAGACTCCGATGATGACTGGGATGCTGACCGTGATCCCAAGGTGAAGCCTAATGTGAACCTTGGTTACACCGCGCCCAAGGTATCCGACAGTGGCTGGTCCAGCGGATTCTGGAAGAAGGCCAGCACTTGGATACGTAAGTGGTAACGGAAATCAGCAGCTAAGTTCAGCGAGCAGAGCGGCTCGATGAGCCTATGAACTTCGAGACCCACGATTCCTACAAGTCGTGGGTTTTTTGCATGGTACGTTTCGGCGCGAGGAAATAGTAACTTAAATCTGCTTAAGTTCGCATTAGCAACAGGCCGCTGTAGACCACGACGACACTTACGATCAAGGTGCCAAAGTAGAGGGTTTGTCGCGCGCGGAGTAGATGATGAACCGCGATCAACTGAGTGATCAAGCACACGCAAGCCACCAGGAACAGCTTGAACGCAATCATGCCGTGAAATCCCCAGTGAATTAGGAAATAGTTGGCAATCGGATTGGCTTCGATGGCATCCATTCGCAACAAGATGTTTGTAAACACAATGTCCAAAACGTTTGCAAGAATAAAGAAATTTGTTTCGGACTGGAGCGGCAACTGATGGCGAAACAAAATGTTCACAACACGCTGGAGGAGCGATTTGACGGCAGTATCGCTCCTGTCAGATTCCTCCGTGGCATCGAGTGCTTTGGCAGACGCTGCAGGTCGTTGGCCGGTTGCATGGGGAGTGTATGAGGAGTGAGAACCTGGATTCGCACTGGCAGTCGACGCGTGAGGCGGTCCCGAGGTTGACGCTTTCTGAGCAGCCGCTTGCGGCGTGGGCTGAGTCGCATTCTGGTCGCGAGGAGGCACGGAGGAAGCTGCTGCCTGAGCAGCTCGGCGCCGCGACTTTTGAATTCGGTCGTAGGCATCGCGCACTTGCTCGAAGACCCACGCGTCACCGCCGACGTCGGGATGATACTTTGCCGCCATCGCGAGGTAAGCTCGCCTCACCTCCTCATCGGAAGCTTGCTCCGTGATGCTCAAGATCTTGTATGGATTCATGTTCGATGTTTGAGCGGGCGGCGTGGGAAAGCTAAATCAAGCTGGTTGGCAAGCAAATACGCTTCTTCTGTGGAGCTTGGCTTGAGTTCTCAATTCTAAACCAAGTTCACTTCACGCGTGGGGAGCGCTTTAAAAAGTGAAAAAGCTCACATTTGTGGTAAACTGTAACGCAGAGTTGGTGAAAATAGAGGGATCCGTTGGAAGGCTAGTTCTTGGAGCGTTCGATGTGGCAGCGGCAGCTAATTGTTTTATTGACGGTTACGTTCAGCGGTGCATTTTTGATGACCGAAGCGACTGCGCAACGAAAACCTGAACGCATCAAGCCGCCAACGTTTACGAGTGGCCAATTGAATGGTGTTTTTTTCCCAGATGCGGCTGGTCAATTAAAGGGTCAGCGACCTAGTTCGCAAGCGGCAGCGAGAGCCGGGACCAATGGCCCCGCGAGCAACGCAAGGACCGCGGTTGCAGGTGCGAGTAATCCGTCGGCGCCGTCAGACAGCGACGAGATGGCGTGGCACAATCTGATTTCGCCCGGTGCTCTGGAAGACCTGATCAAGGGATCCAAGCTGCGGTTGGACAAGACGATCACCACCCCAGCCGCATTTGCGGGAGGTGGCTTTGCGATCGCTCGGAAAGAGTTCTCGATGCAGGCGCTGCTGTTTGCAATCATCGAAACTTACCCGACTGAAGTTCGCTGGAAGAGCAGCGCGGCTGTCGCCCGGGATCTTCTCTCGCGGGTAGCTGCCAACACGAAAGTCGGATCGGCGCAAGTGCACGATGAAGCGAAAAAGCGGTTGCTTGATTTAGGCGATCTGACGAATGGAACTCAGTTAAATGGCAAAGCGGGCGGGGACGTCGATTGGTCAAAACTAATCGATCACGCGCCAGCGATGCAGTTGCTCGAGTGGGCGCAACAGGAGACCATTTCGCCGTCCACCGCAAGTGCGGAAGAGTTCGCTAAGAATAAAGACTCACTTCTGCATCATGCTGAACTGGTCGCTGTGCTAGGCAAGGTGATAACGGTTGAAGAAATGCCATTTGCGGACGACAAAGAGTATGTCAACTTGGCGCGGGAGATGATTGGCCATACGCGGCAGCTAGTACTGGCTGTCAAGTCGGACAACGCCGAACTCGCTCGGCAGTCGGCGGCGAAAATCGGTCAAAGTTGCACTAAATGCCATGACACGTTTCGGTGACGCCGTTCATCAAAAACTATCGCGCAATTTGGTGCGCTAACCACGGTGGAGCGCTGGTGGGTTGGCATAGGTTCTCTAAAATGTCGGGATGAACAACTCAAATCTCCAACGCAATACGCTGATCGGCCTGGTGTTTAGCGTATTGTTAACGATCGTAAAATTTGTTGCAGGCGTCTTGGGATCTTCCAGTGCGTTGGTGGCCGATGCGATCGAGTCGCTGGCCGATGTCTTTGGATCCATCTTGGTCTGGCACGCACTCCGCGTCGCTTATCAACCCGCGGACAATCGCCATCCGTATGGCTACGGCAAGGCCGAGTCATTGTCGGCTTTGGCAGTGGGGGTGATTTTGTTAGGCGCGGCGGCTGTAATCGTCGTCAAAGCGTTTCGCGAAATCGTCGTTCCGCACTTGCCCCCTGCGACCTGGACGATCTGGGTTCTAGTGATGATCATCGCGATCAAAGAGCTGCTGTTCCGGTTGGTTGTGCACGGGGCCAACGAACACGACTCCGATGCAGCTCGAGCCGACGCATGGCATCACCGCGCCGACGCCGTCACATCGCTCGCTGCGCTCGTGGGTGTTTCTGTTGCGATTTGGGGGCCGCGTTACACGGGTATTACTTCGTTGGTTCTAGCGGATGAAGTGGCCGCGATTCTGGCAAGTGGAGCGATCGTGGTGACCGCGCTAGGATTGATCCGACCTGCAGTGCGAGAACTGTTAGACGCTGTGTCCGAAGAGATGATTGACGTCGTGACAAAAGTTGCAGCTGGGGTAAATGGAGTTCGACTGGTCGAAAAGGTTTGGGTGCGCAAGAGTGGCTCAGGTTTCTTTGTTGATATGCATTTGCATGTCGACCCCGAACTTTCGATCAAGGACGCGCACTCCCTTTCCGGCAAAGTCAAAGCGACTCTTAAATCGCAAATGCCTCGCATCCTGGGTGTTCTAATTCACATCGAGCCCAGCGAAGATACTGAAGTGTTGATATAGTTCTTCGTCAAGTCGGCGGATTTACAGCGAATTGCTCGGGGAAAACGCGACATTCGTATCCGCAAGTTGCTCCTCATTAGCAGGGTCAATATCGCTTGCGTTCGCTGTCGGCACAATGGCCATAAACCAGATCGCTCCAAGCACTGCAGAAACCAGCGAACCGATCAGCACGGTGAC
>JANPLP010000424.1:0-1212 GCA_031426595.1 Planctomycetia bacterium
CGCTCCAAACAAATCGTAGTTCAGCGGTCCGCCCGCACCGCCATTGGGGGTCGTGTCCGACCAGTTCTTGGTCAAATCGACCCGTTGATAGAGGCTGTTTTGTTCGATGTATGGCAGAATATGAGTGGCCCACCGGACACGTACGGTACTGAGGGACGATGGCCTCACATTGCTTGGAAAAAACTTGAGGGAGCTGTGGTGATTGTGGAAGGCCAGTTCCACTTGACGGATATTGTTGGAGCAGGCCATTCTGCGTGCAGCTTCGCGGGCCGCTTGAACTGCGGGAAGCAGCAGTCCGACCAAGATGCCAATGATGGCAATCACAACAAGCAATTCGACAAGGGTAAAGCCTCGGCGGCGTATCTTTTTAATCGACATGAAAACACTTTCTTTCTTTATGAGTTGTCTGGGATCGTCTTAAGTAAAAACAGAGGAATGGGACTTGGTTATGCAGTCATCCAGGGTGGCAAATTAAGCGAGCCAAAAGGAGTAGCCGTTTCATTTAGGAGAGGCAGCATTTCGCAATCGAATTTTTTCGGTTCGATCGATTTGAACCACTACGCCGTCTTGAACAATCACATTCACACTTCCGAATCGGAGCCCACGTAAAGCGACTCCGATTTGTTGCAGAGAAGAATGCAATTCCCGTTCCAAGGGCTGGTGGTTTTCGGAATGGTCTTGATTTAATTGGGAGGTGCAATCGTTGCTCATAATGATGCTTTCCTAGATCGGGATTTGGATCGGGCTCAAATGGAGTAGTCCGGAACGAACACTCTGGCCTTGTTGGGATGAACGAAAACCGAATCGCCTATTTGCAAATCGAGTTCCAAAAGGTGATCCATATTTATGTCTACACGAATTTCTTCTCGGTTGGAGAGTTCCAATGACAGCTTGGCTTGCGCCCCGGCTCGGTTGATGCGCGTGACATGCGCAGCCATGCTGGCTGGCCCTTGCGGTGAACGATCGATGGAGATATCGTGCGGACGAACGTAGACGTTGGCCTGCTCTCGGTCTGGAATGGAGGGGTCGGAAATGGAGGGGTCGGACAATCGCACGCGAGCGCTGTCCAGCACGGCTTGCCCTTGGTTGATGCGACCATGAAAAACGTTGACATTTCCTAAAAAATCGATAACGAATTCTGAGGAAGGATGATGGAACACATCGGCCGGTGCACCTACTTGTTCAATTTTCGCTTGATTCATGACCACCACG
>JANPLP010000425.1:0-1471 GCA_031426595.1 Planctomycetia bacterium
CGTTTTGCATTTTCAACGACCCGTCGAATATGATCGATTCCATGGCCTGAATCCGCCGATCGCATCTGTTCGGTTACCCATTCGACAATCACAAGCTCCCACCGCTCGGACCATTCCATTACCGTCTGTTCATTCATCCAAGCTTCACGTTCGTTTGCTAGTTTTTAAGCAGCGAAATTTCTAAAGCTGCTTGATCCGTATATTGCGATACCAAGCTTCTGTAGGGGGGCCGGAATGGATTTGCAACCCGATGATTCCGCTTTTGACGATTTTGGAATCTTCTTCTTTGTAGTCCACCGTCAAATTGCCGTTCAGCCGTATCTGGATTCGGTCCCCTTCGGCCCGAACGGTCAGCTCATTCCAGTCATCCTTGCGCAACCAACTGGGTACCTTCTCTTTGTCTCCTTCTGCTAACATCTTGTTGCGCCGCGACTCGTCATAGAGCGCTCCCCACACCGGACGACCAAACGCGTTGCCGACGTCGCATTGAAAACCGCTCACCTCCGTCTTTCCAGGAATCCTTACGCTGCGAAATTGAATTCCTGCATTGTCTCCCTTTCCCTTCAACCGAACCTGCAGCTTCAATTCGAAATTCGAGTAATCCGTTTTCGTGCAAAGGAACTCGTTGTGGGGGATGTCCTTGTTGATGCTGCCAGCCACGATGCATTGGTCTTCAATGCGAAACCAGTCGAGGTTCCCTTCCCAGCCATCGACCGTTTTGCCGTCGAACAGCCATTGGAAACCCTCTTCCAAAGTCACTTTTGCATCGAGTGGTTTGTTCGCTTCCTGACCGCTTGCAGGCGGCAAAAAAACTTGAAAAACCCATGCCACGCCAAGGACCAAAAAGCATTTCAAACTCTTCATCCGATTGCACTCCCGCTGTTGCTGTCTCGTGTTTTCATGTCTCGGTAATCATAGCATAGATTCGGAACCATTTATTTCGACCCCGAACACTTGATGCACGCAATACACGTTTCTTTAGATGGTTCTCCGTAGTGGGGTACGCTGCACCAGGCCGGATTTCAAAATTCCTGCCTGGTGCAAAAAATAAGGCCTGGTGTAAAAACAAGATGAGTAGATCCGACCTTCGGCAACGCAGGGATGATTGCGATCCGAAGGGTGGGAGAGAAAACAACCGTCTTTCTTCGCTCACTCTGGCATTGTAGAAACGCTTCCTGAAGCTTCGTTGAAGTACGGAGCGGCACCAAGAGAACGGAGGATTTAATTTGAAATACGCGAAAATATCGGAAGGAATCGACGGCTTAGTCTTCGTTAACGCTCGAATGTTTCGAACCATAGCGACATCGATCCCAATTCGAGTAGAATAGAACAATCCCCAGGACGGCCCTCGGCCCTGTTTTACAGGCCCACTCGGCCCGAACTGGCCCGCCTAGCCACAACGCTCCTTCTGACCCGCAAACCTCTGCCCACCCCACCATTGCCAATGCGTCCATTTTCGCCTTTTGTTCTC
>JANPLP010000426.1:0-7809 GCA_031426595.1 Planctomycetia bacterium
TAGAAACCATCCTTGGCCTCCTTTGCAGATACGCTCGACGAAGCGTCGGCGAACGGGCCAAGAATGACTCGAGTCGACGTCAATCAAGCAAACTGAGCGAACGGGTGTCACAGCCACCTCGTATGGCCATGATCAAAATAGCCGCCTGCATCAAAACTATCCCTCACGTCGTGCTGCGTATCAAGATTCAGTACCTTTATTCATTCCCTGTCGGGAACTCTGTCCAATTACCAAACATCGACCCTTCCCGTCAAGGTAATTAGTGGAAATTGAAGATGACGCAGATCCGACAATCGCATTGCTTTACACTTCACTTAATCCGTAGCGGAACGCAAAAGCTTTTTAATCTTCACTAACATTTAATGGCATTTTCGCTTGTTCGACAAATTCGAAACGCTAACGCGTTCCGCTACTGGGATTCCGTGAAGGGGATTCCGTGAAGGAAATTCCGGCACAGAGGTTCGCTGGTGATGAGCTCTAATGCTGGCATGAACTGTCCAAACGCAGCACACGTAATCAAGGTTAGCTGCGTTGAGTTTGATGAGCCGATTGGCAAAATGAAGTCATTGTTTTCCGGTTTTTCGCGACAAGTTTCCGGTTGTGGCGACTGAACACTTGTAAACGAGCATTCTTCCTAAAGTAGTTGACCCATTTGAATCGAAAACTACCCACGGACAGTTTGTTCTGTTAAGTCCCAACGGATCGAATGATTCGAAGCGATTTGGAATTTCTGTTCAGTTAGGGGGGAAATCTAAAACTGCGCGTGTACCTTTACAGGTGCTTGCGCCGGAGATGCGCTCTGTGTTCGTAAGAACTGCAGATCGCTTCTGTGGAATTCCTCCGCCTTGACTTGAGCCATGCAACTTCGCCGTTGTCTGTAATTCGAGTCTCTAACTGAATTCAGTTATTCGCTTGCTTTGAATCGGCGACCACGCTGCTGTTCGGGGGTGTGGTAGTGATGGTCAAGATAGTAACGCGGGACCTGCTGAGCAGATAATCCAATTGACAGTCAACTTGTGAAAGTGGTTCGGAGCTCCAGTAGTTCAGAATTGCCAAGCGAGAAGATAACGCAAAGCCCTGACCCAAGTGTCTACTGAATTCAGCCTCGCAAATCAATTCGAGGTCGGTAGCTGCAAGAGCATTTATCTTGCGGCGATTCGTTAGGCAGGGGCATGTACGGCTAGATGCGCTTTTCACCGAAGTGTGTGTAGCTAATAAAATTACGTAAGGAAACGGAGATCCTGCATATGAAGGTGTTCACCACAGGACAGGTCGCGAAGATCTGTAAGGTGGCCCCTCGAACCGTTAGCAAGTGGTTCGACTCCGGCCGGCTGAAGGGATATCGCATTCCGGGTTCGCAAGACCGTCGAATTCCGCGCGAGTACCTAATCAAGTTCCTCAAAGAGCATGGTATGCCTTTGGGTGATCTTGAAGACGAAGCAATGGCCAAAGTCTTAATCGTTGCACAAGACCAAGTGTTGATTGAGAACCTCAAGCGGGAACTACCGCCTGAGCGATCTTTCAAAGTTGGTACTGCTGCCAGCGGCTTTGAGGCGGGCATCCAAGCGGAGAGTTTCCATCCAGATTGCATGATCGTAGACTTCTCGATCGGCAAAGTGGAAGCACTCCAGATTTGTCAAAACCTGCGAAAGAATAGTGACTTTACCGAAATCATCCTGATCGCTTTGCTGCCTGATGACGGCCAAACGTTCAGCTTCGATCGCTCGGCCATCAACGAAACCTTTAAGAAGCCGTTCGACGCTCGCCTATTGGCTGAACGTCTGCGAACTCTTATCGGTAGCAAGAAGGAACTGGTCTAGAGCTTCACCGCTCTCGTCAGTTCTCCGAAGGTCCCGCGATTCGGTAAGTCCCCGAAATACGGTCACATGAAGCCCACGTGTCTCCCGCGACACGTGGGTTTTTTCGTTGCCGCTAGGCAACTTGATCAAGTCACCGCGAGCGCTTTTCTTCCTTGGGATAATCTGGAAAACGCGGTTCGACTATTTCGTGCTTCATGGGGTCTTCAAACAGAGCGTCGGGAACTTGATCGTCGAGTAACCAACGGATTCGATTGACTACCTCCAGATGCTCTCTTTTCAGCACTCCAGTTTCTGTCAACTCGATCTTGACGGGCAAATAGACCTTTGCCTCTTTAAACTCCTGCCACGTTACAGTGGTTTTCGAATGGGTGCGGTGGTCGAGTTTCGCATAGTTCTTGGGATCCCACTCCCTTGGATAAAAATCCCAAGAGATCGAAATGGGCAAGTTCATATCTTTGTCAAACAGTATGTTCAACACCGCGGCGGGTTTTTTGTCGGCGAAAGGCCGGCCCCATCGCGTCTGCAGGCCTGCTCGCATTTCCTTCGCACTGAAGCACACCCTTCTTTCAAAGATTCCATCTAGGTGGCCTTCATCCAAACCACCAGCTTGGCTCGATCCGTAGGCGCCCAAGCACCAATTAAACGGGTCGGTAGACGGATGTCCATCAAAGGGTATTTTGGGAACGATTTGCCATGGTTTCGAATTGGCTTTGTAAAGGGACAGCCCCGGTTTTCTATACTTGCGTGTTTCCATTCCGAGGGCTTCAGTACGATCAGTGCCTCGATCGTAGTGCCCGCTTTCGCTTAGACGCTGGACTGTTACGCCACTTTGCTTGTGATGCGCGCAAAATTCAGTGATCTGCGTAATTCCAGATTCGAGCTGTTCAATATTGGAAAGGTGCAGCACCTCGCGTTCCTGAAGTGCTGCCCATTTGCTCGGTAAGTTCGCGCGTCGGTGCAGAAGCTCCATGGACAGCTCATCAGCGCGCTCGATCAGCTTGGCTTCCATTTCAACTTGAATCTGGCCGTAAGTAGTCGAACCAACCGCAAACATTGAAAGAATGATCGAGAACCCGCTCGCCTGCGTAAAACACATTTTTCCTTCTCCAGATCATTGGCCACATGGAACGCAAGACTCGTCCGAAAGATCGACGAAACGTTTCGCATCCGGCCCGTGTGCACAACAGTTATCAATTGCCAAACAAGCAAAGAACATAACTTGGAACAGGTGTAGCGTGCGCATGAAAAATCCTTTCTGAGAGCAACTAAAAAACGGAACCTGGTACGACGAGACGTTGCTCACCCACGACAAATTCAACCTCGAATCTACTACCGTCGGACACGGAATTTTTTCCATCGATACGTCGGTGAATCACAAAACCTCGTTGACCCGTCTGTAGGAGACCGACTGCGTCAACTCTCGAACGTTGCCATTGTCCGCGATGATTCGTCCTGCCAATTAATGTTAACTAAATGGTATCACCGTGTTCGTTTTTCTTCCCTTGGATAATCCGGAAAACGCGGTTCGACGATCTCGTGTTTCGTGGGGTCTTCAAACAGTGCGTCGGGAACTTGATCGTTGAGTAACCAACGGATTCGGTTGACCACTTCTAGATGCTCTCTTTTTAAGGCGCCAGTTTCAATCATCTCGATTTTGATAGGCAAATAGATTTTGACCTCTTTAAATTCCTGCCACGTTACCACAGCCTTCGAGTGCGTGTGGTGCTTTAGTTTCGCATAGTCCTTGGGGTCCCACTCAGGATAGAAATCCCAAGACACGGAAACGGGTAAGTGTGTATGTTTGTCAAAATCTATGGAAACCAACGAACTCGGCTTTTTCTGAGCGTGTGGATTGCCCCAAATCGACCGTAGGCCCGCCTTAAATTCCTTTGCGCTGACGCACACCTTCTTCTCGAAGATCCGATCTATGTAGCCCTCGTCCAAGCTACGGGTTGATCCGTAGTTAGCGAGACACCAATTGAACGGGTCGGTGGAGGGACGCCCATCATATGGGACTTTGGGAACTATTTGCCATGGCTTCGAATTAGCTTTGTAGAGAGACAGGCCAGGTTTTTTGTATATTCGTTTTTCCATGTCAAGCGCTTCAGTTCGATCAGTACCGCGGTCGTAGTGGCTCTTCTCCGTTAATCTTTGGACTGTTACACCAGTCGCTTTGTGATGGGCGCAAAATTCGGTTGTTTGGGTAATGCCAGCCTCTAGCTTTTCGATGTTTGTGAGATGCTGCACCTCGCGCTCCTGCAATGCAGCCCATTTGGCAGGCAAGTTGGTACGTTTGTGCAGCAATTCCATCGCATACTCCTCGGCGCGTTCAATCAGCTTGGCTTCCATTTCAAGTTGTAACTGGCCGTAACTGGTGGAAGCGATCAATAGTATTGATAGAGTGATCACGAATCGGCTCGAATGAGTAAAACTCATATTATGTCTCTCCAGAACGTCGGTAAGTTTGCTTTCAAAGCTGGGAAACGATCGTGCGTAGAAGCAGCGGTCTGGACCATCAGTTCGTGGAACGCAAAACTCGTGCGAGTCATCGTCTAAACGCAGTGTCTGTTACTGAAATGACCCTCCCCAACAAGTCTCGCTGGTCACATAACTGGCATTTAAAATGTACTTCAAAGCGCGTTGGATTTCAGAGCCGTCCAACATACATCGAATCTCGGCAGTTCTCCGAAGGTCCCGCGATTCGGTAAGTCCCCGAAATACGGTCACATGAAGCCCACATGTCTCCCGCGACACGTGGGTTTTTTCGTTGTAAAACACCTTTGGGATAGGTTTGAATTTCGGTTCGCTGATTCCATGAAAAATGCCTCGACCCTGAAGCGTTCGGCGGAACTATAATTGAAAGGTAAGGTTGTTTCTGCGCTGCAGGTGGCTGCGCAAGTTGTCGAAACTGCGAGATGGTAATTGACTATGCATCGAAAAAGCCCTTTCCCTGGTATGGACCCTTGGCTTGAAGACTATTGGGGCGATGTCCACACACGTCTAATCACTTACACAAGCGACCGATTACAGCCCAATTTGCCGGCAGGATTGAAGGCTCGTATCGAGGAGTATGTTACGGTCGAATCGAAATGGGACGACGAGGAGTGGCGGCATCACTTCGTGCCTGATGTGGTCCTCATCGAGCCGTTTCAGTTATCGACTTCCGAACAAGAAGGTTCGGTTGCGGTGCTGACCGAAACGGAAGCTGTATTGCTGCCGCGCGACTCAGAACCGCCGACCTTGCGCCGAGTCCAAATCATCGACACTCAAAATGGCAATCGCGTGGTGACTTCGATCGAGTTCTTAAGCCCCGCTAACAAGGTGGGTCGCGGTCTGAATCTGTACCGCAATAAACAGCGCGAGATGATCGAGGGTGGCGTTAACTTGGTCGAGATCGATCTGGTGCGGACCGGCGACTGGGCAGTAGCCGTTGATGTTGGGCATGTGCCAGTCAAGTTGCGGGGAATTTATCGAGCAACGGTGGTACGAGCGACTCGTACGGATCAATGCGAATACTACGCGATCCCTATGACGGTTCCGCTGCCCAAATTGAAAATACCCCTGCGACCTAAGGATGCAGATGCTATTTTGGAATTGCAGCCCCTGATTGAAGCCGCGTATGCCAATGGGGGCTACGGCGATGACATCGACTACAACAAGTCGCCACTCTTGCCATTGCCAAAAATCGTGGCTGATTGGGCCAGCGATTGGCTGAAGAAAATACCGCCGACTCAGCCAGGTCCCTTGTAAGCCAACATTTTTTTAAGCCAACATTTTTCGCTCGGCTGATACAAGCCTGAACGCCGCACGCGCACGTGTAGTGCGAGGGACGACTCTCTAGCTCCTTTTGCACTCCGCTCAAACCCGGCTTTCTGGTTTTTCTTGCGGCGGATAAGTTAGCCACGTGACCTGAACTGGCTTTTTAGATTGCAAGGCCGGAAGGGTGGTTTTCCTAGTTAATACGCGATTCCCTTTACGGTAAATGTCTCGCGGGGTTGCCAGTGCGGACGAGCGGCTGCTAGACGTACTGGAATTCCTGCTGAGAAGTTAGGACTTGGAATGACAGCATCAGAATTTCCATTGGGCGAGGCGGCGGGCGGGTTGACTCACATCGACAAGTCCGGAGCGGCTCGGATGGTGGATGTGGGCGAGAAACCGGTGACGCGACGAACAGCCACTGCGACGGTGGTTTGCAAGATGCAAGTCGAAACAGCCCAGCAAATTCGGCTGAACAATTTGAAGAAGGGTGATGTGCTGAGCGTCGCGCGGTTAGCAGCCATTCAGGCGGCAAAGCGAACTGACGAATTGATCCCGCTATGTCACAGTTTGCCGATTGACGGGGTTCAAGTCGATTTCGAGTGGTTGTCGAACGAGCGGTTGAAGATTGCGGTATCAGTAAGTGTTACGGCGCGAACAGGCGTTGAGATGGAAGCGATGGTGGGTGCGAGCATTGCTGGACTGACCGTCTATGACATGTGTAAGGCAATAGATCGCACGATGAGCCTTGAAGAAGTTTCGCTAGCAGCAAAAACGGGTGGAACAAGCGGTGATTTTCGACGCCCTGCGTCTACGGAGCCATGATGATTGATCGTATGACAAGTCGG
Organism: Planctomycetia bacterium; assembly: GCA_031426595.1. Taxonomy (GTDB): domain Bacteria; phylum Planctomycetota; class Planctomycetia; order Pirellulales; family Pirellulaceae; genus Aureliella. The sequence goes on from JANPLP010000426.1 coordinate 6,425, forward strand.
ACGACTCGGGTGCAACCGAGTGTTCAGCTCAGCGTTGGAACTCATCCATCGAACCGCTTTGCTAAAAGTGATTTGGCGAAAGTTGTTCCAACAACAAGTTCTGCTGCGGCTTCAGATCCGCAAGACTTGATACGCGACTTGGTCGGTTCAGACTTGGTGCAAGTTGAAGCGACGTTGGTGGACGTGCTTCGCAGCGGCTATCCGGAAGTGAACGATGTCGCGAGTCGCGCGGCGAGTCTCGGTGGCAAGCGGCTGCGTCCGTGTTTAGCGCTGCTGTCCGCGATGGCAGTAGGCCGTTCCCAAGAGGACACGATACGCGTTGCAGCGACGGTCGAACTAGTGCACGCGGCTAGTTTGGTGCACGACGATGTTCTGGACAACGCGACTTTGCGTCGACATCAGCCCACCATCCATGCTCAGATCGGACCGCACCGTAGTATTGTGTTGGGCGACTTTCTGTTCACACGAGCCTATGGTTTGGCGGCTCGATGTCGATCCACACTAGCGGCTCGCAACATTGCCTCGGCGGCTAGCGAATTGTGTGAAGGAGAGCTGCGGCAGCATTCATCGGTCGGCAACTGGAATATGCCAGAAGCGGAGTACTTTGACATCCTGAGACAGAAGACTGGCGAATTGTGTGCGGTGAGTTGCCGGTTGGGTGCGTGGAGTGGTGGCGGCAATTCCGCAGCAGCCCGATCCCTTTCTCAATTTGGTCGCAAGTTAGGAGTGGCTTTTCAAGTTGTGGACGACTGGTTGGACCTATGGGGTACAGCACAGGTTGGTAAAACTCTCGGCACAGATCTGCTGCAAGGCAAACCGACTTTGCCAGTGCTCCGCTTACTGGGAGTGAGTTCGATGGCGGAGCGCGCTCAGTTGCTATCCATGCTTAACGACAAGGCTCAGCATGACGAAGTGCGCCGGCTACTGAACGAGAGTGATGCGGCCGCCTACAGTTTGAAGCGTGCGAGTCGGCTTGTGCAGAGCGCTCTCGCTGATCTGCGACAGCTTCCTCCAAGCGACGCGCGTCGGTGCTTAGAAGGAATCGCTCAATTGTGCATCAGCCGCGCGGCTTAGTGGCCGAGTACATAAGCGAAGATCAAGGGAGCGACAATCGTCGCGTCGCTTTGAATCATGAACTTGGGGCATTCAGCAGAAAGTTTGTTCCAAGTAATCTTCTCGTTCGGCACAGCTCCTGAGTAGCCGCCGTAGCTGGTGACGGCGTCGCTGATCTGCGAGAAGTAAGCCCAAAGGTTGGTCTCTTCTTGAAGATCCTGGATCAGCATTGGCACTGCGCAAATGGCAAAGTCACCTGCGATACCGCCACCAATTTGGAAGAAGCCTATCGGTGACGCTTGGCTTTCGCGTCGATACCACTCGGTTAGCAT
>JANPLP010000427.1:0-14231 GCA_031426595.1 Planctomycetia bacterium
CCCGCTCCAAGCAAATCCATCGCCGACTGCAGCAACCAAGAACTCGTCTCGCGACTAGCAAGCCCCATCGCTTGGCAACGCCGCGCCGCAAGCCAATCCCTCATCGAACGCAATGCACAAGAGATTGCACCGGAGCTAAAGCGACTTGCTACCACATCTTCGCCAGAAGCTCGCATCTTGGCTCTACATTGCCTAAGCCGACTCACACAACTTGATGGAAAGACGCTATCCGCTTCCGTTCAAAGTAAAGATCCGCAGGTTCTGCGTCACGCAGTCGCACTCGCTCGCCAAGCAAACTTGACTGATGACATTATCGATGCGGTCGCCCATTCATCCGCCAGCAACATACCGGTTGTGCAATTGCAATTGGCCCTCGCTGCCGCCGATCTGCCGCGCGACAAACGCCTGCATGTACTTCAACAACTCACGACAACGGAGGAACCCCTTGTCCGCGCTGCCATAGTAACCGCTGCCAATCAGGACGCTCCAAAACTTCTCACAGGACGCCCATTGTCCCCCAAATCCCTTCGGTCTTGGTTGGAACTGATGATGCCCGCGTGGACAAAAACCTCTGGCTCCGAAGCTGCACAAATCGGCGAAATACTCTCTGCCGCACTCACACATGAACAGACTCGCACTAGTTGGCTAGCAGGCCTCCGCAGTTTGCCAACCGCCTCCGAAGCTGGACGTTTACTCAAACTCGCAGATGCTCAAACCGCCAATGATTCCCTCAAATTCATCGAAAACTCAATCCTTGATACAAAGTCTGGCGATTCAGAATTAGCCCTCGAACATGTTTCTTGGCTGGGTCTCCTTAGCAACGATCGACAACGTGAACTCGCTAGCGACCTGCTCGTCGCCACCAACCCCGAGAGTCTGCAACTAGCAACCATTGAATCGCTGCTGTGGTCCAACCCAGAGACCGCTAGCAACCTTTTACTTGAGCGTTTTCAGAACTTCACACCCGCCTTGCAACTCGCCACACTCAGCGGTCTACTCCGTTACCAGACGACGCTTCCCTATTTAGCACGCGCCCTCGAAGCCAAAAAAATCCTCGCCGCGCAAGTACCACCTGATCTTCGCGTACGCTTGCTGGCCGCCAATGACAAGTCGCTCGCAAAACGGTTTGCTGGTCTATTACAATCAGCCACCGCCGATCGCGAAGCCATCATCGCGCAGTACACACCTGCACTGAGCGCTGGTGGCGCGCCACCGAGCGCACCGGACACTTCCGCATTGACAGCCAACAACATTGATGCAGGCAAACAAGTCTTCAGCCGTGTCTGCGCGCAATGCCATCGCCTAGCTGATTTGGGCAATGATGTTGGCCCACCGCTCAAACAACTCGGCGATAAAGCCCCTCAACAGTTGCTCGAAACAATCCTTGACCCCAATCGCGAAGTCGATCCTAAGTACGCCAGTTACACTGTTTTGCTACAGGACGGCCGCGTATTCGCGGGGATTATCGCCGAAGAAGGCTCATCGCAAATCGTGCTCGCCGAAGCCGGCGGCAAAAGACATACAATCCAGCGTATCGAAATTGAACAGCTCCGCAGCACCGGAGTCTCTCTAATGCCCACTGGGCTGGAACAACAAATTACACCAGAGCAGATGAACCAGCTAATTGGCTTCCTAAAATCGGCCAATCAGAAATAACCACAATTCAAAACCAACCTTTGCGGCGGAAATACCAGAACATGGCCCCCATAGTGGCAGCCATCAATGCGAGTGCAAAAAAGTAGCCATACCGCCAATGCAGTTCTGGCATGTTCCACGGCGAATTGTCAAAGTTCATGCCGTACACACCAGCGATAAAGCTGAGCGGCATAAAGATGGTTGAAATCACCGTGAGCACCTTCATAATCTCATTCATTCGGTGACTATTCAACGACATCTGGTACTCACGCAGATCGGCCGTCAATTCGCGATAGGTATCCACCAGATCCAACAGCTGAATCACATGGTCGAAGCAGTCTCGTAAAAACACACGCGTTTCGATACTAATCAACGGCAAGTCATCGCGGATCAGTTCGTTGATCATGTCGCGATGCGGCCGAATCGAGCGTCTGAGCCCGAGCAACTGATGTCGCACGTCATGCAGCCCCTGATAGCGAGCTTGACCGTCGCGACTATCAAGCTGCTCATCATAGCCTTCCAGTTGCTCTCCGATCCCATCGACGTTTGGGAAATAACTATCGACCACGGCATCGAGCAGCGCGTATGCCAGATAATCTACGCCAGAGTTACGCAAATTTCCGCGACCAGCTCTAATACGTTCGCGTACCGGGTTCCAGCAATCACCGGCACGCTCTTGAAAGGTAACCAAAACGCCAGCCTTAAGAAAAAAACTGACTTGCTCGGTTACATGCCCTTCACCAGGATTGCACATCCTAGCCACGATAAACAAATGGTCTACGAACGCGTCTACTTTCGCTCGCTGATGAACATTCACCGCATCCTCAAGCGCTAACGGATGCAATTCTAGTAACTCGCCTAATTGCAAGATTATCGGTGCCGTTCCCAATCCAGCGACATCGATCCATATCATAGGCCACTTATTGAGAATCGCTCGCAACTCGTTGACCGAAGTCACCGATTGCTCGTGTATTGCATTGGGACTGTAGCACAGCACACGAATCTTAGTTGCTTGAGCGTTTGGGTCCGCAGTCACGGTCCCAGGCGCCGAACCAATTTTCCCGCGCCGACGCAACTTCATTTTCGTGTGATGTCGAACTCCGTTTTTCACTGCCACCATTAAATCCTAGTCTTGCAAAACCAGCGGTAACTAAAGGGCTGTTCCACTCGAGGTAACCAATGCACGCTTTCTATATACATGCTCGAGATGGCCTTCCAAGTGATGTATGTACTTTTCTACCATCTCCCCCAATGTAACGCGTCCAATCTCGTTATGAATGCCCCATCGCTCAAAGCTCGCATCTGGCAAGGCTCGCAGTACCGTGCTCGTCATCTGACGATTCTGATCAAACAAGTTACAGGCGGCCATAGTATCCACTTGCTCAACACCCGGCAGCCTAGCAAAGGCACTTTCGTCATAGCCAATCAATAACGGTTTATCCATCGCGGCTATTCGCTTCATCCGATCGGTCCCAATCAAGTCGCTCTCCATCATGTGGATCGCAATCTGATGTAACGACCATGTGCCCGCTTCGGGTACGGCAAACAATTGCTCACACGTCAGCCCATGGTAAGCTTCAATAAGCTGTTTACCCCCCAGGGCATAAACTTCAATTCGACTGCGGTCCATATCAGCTTCCTTCTACCTCAAACGGGCCTTTCAAAGCCATATCTTACAAAAAGAAAAACGACGCGCACGAGCAGGGCTCGTGCGCGTCGTCAGCGTATTCTAGCAAGCGTACTACTAACCGGGTAAGCGACTAATCGCCCTGGTGACCAATCAATTTTTTAGCTATTCGCCCGCAGCGTATCGCAGCAAATTTCAGCTCATCTGACCACTGGCTCTGGCCGACATTGCGCGGATTTAAACCCCACCGACGCATACCATTGTTCCAACGATGAAGCGACTGACGGCGCTGCGAACTGTCCGTCTGAAAAGTTATGCTAAACGAGATTGAAACTTCAGAGCCATTCTTGACCCAATGCGGCGCCGCGACGGGGAAATGCAATCCGTCACCTGGATTCAAGTCGTACCACGCGCCACGTTGCTCGAACTCGGGCTGGTACGGCATATTGCGATGCGCGCCCGTAAAAAATTTCTCTAGCTGTTCTTCGGTCATCACAGCCCGATCTTCGGCATCAAATAACTGCACCCGCTTGTTGCCACGAATCTGCAGTAAAAAATTGTTTTCCGGATCAATATGAAATGGCGTCACCGATCCTGCTGATGAGATAAAAACAAATGCCTGCCGCACTCGCATGCCAGGCGCAACACGATCCACCAGCGGCCGCATCTCATCCAAACAATCGTACAGCACATCGCGATACTCCGGATCTTGCTCAACGTTCTTGAGCACCATCCAAGAGTTGCAATGTTCGATGCGTGCGATCGTCTCCGTAATCGACAACCCATTGCGAGGCGTAATATTGGGATCTTGACTGACCGGCAACGCCCCAGAGTTATATTCGACGCTTTTCTCAGGCAAGAACTGCGATAACTCGACCAGTCGACTTAGGCTAAACAAGCGATGGTTCGATAAATGGTGGCCAATCATAAAGGGCGCTCGATTGAATCGAGTCGCAAACTTATGCGCGTCAAGATCGGATAGAAAATGCTCGTATCCAGTTTGCGGCTCAAGTGTGAGATGAGGCATATCGGCAAACTCCTTAGGTGTAACGAAGTGCTGTTGAGCGATCATTGAGTTAGTGCAGAGATTTAGCTGACTTGCGGCTAAGCCGACTGCTGAGGTGACTTAACCAGTTCGCCCCAAAGCTTTTCACCGAGTCGCGAGCATGCGTCAGCATCGGCAGCGCGCTAACCACCGTTCGACTCCCCATCCGATCTGTAGCGATCGAGAGTGATTGAAGCATGCGTCGTTCAGGCCAGAGCGTATTGATCATCGTATGATCCGGTATCGCACACGAATCCATCCATTGAACTCTTTCCGTTTCATGTAGCTTCGCGATATTGATCTTTTCGAGGATGGCACCTGGTGAGAACTTCGCCCACGCAGGGTGAAAGCAGATTTTGAATGCAAATCCGCCGCTGTGAGTCAAAAAGTTTGCCTTCATCGCAATCGGATTTCCGTCTAAGCGCATAGTCAAACCCATCAGACGATTCTCGCTAGCCAGCTCGATCATCGCCTCTTTGAGGAACTGTAAATGAGCCTCCGTATTCCCCATCGCGGTCCCCGCCAAGCCCTTCCAACCCATGGCTTCTAAAGCTAGAAATTGATCTGCGAATTGCTCCGCATCATCACCAACGTGAAACTCTTCGATCGCCAACATGCCGGACTCTGCCAGACGTCGTTCTAGTCGGTTGAGTTCGTGGCGACGCTTCCGCGGCCATTCGTCAAAAAATGCTTCGTCGTTTGAGTTTCGTACGAACAGCGCGCGACGAAAAATATCCCTCTGCTGCCACGCCAGTCCGGCGGCTCGCAAGTAATCAACGAGTGCATGCTGAAAGGGACCTTCCGCTGACACACAAGGCAAATTCAAGATCGATATGCGCCCCTCGTCACCCGCCAAGAATTGCACTAGCTTGCTCCACGTTTCGCGCGCTACGTCGCTGCGAATCAGCGGTGTTGTAAGAAAACAGTGCACATGCTGCCATAGTTTCGCAGATCGTAGCGGCAATCCAAATGTTGTTCGGCTGATTTCTAGCGGCAGCATGCCGCACAGCACTTTCGGCGCACCCGGCTGCGCCCGCTCGGAAGCTTGAACCACTGCAACTCGCACATTTCCTTGTCTCAAATGCTTCCACGCCGGAATGAACAATTGAGGTTCGTAGAACACATTCGGACACAAGCAGCACTCCCCCAATCTTTTCCAGGATGGTAACAAGCTGACCAGTTCATCCAAGTCATCAACCCAGCGGCACTCAAGTTCGACCGCTGGCAGGTCATGCCAGTTCTTGTTGGGAAGTTTCGGAGGTGCACAGGCAAACTGACCGGCTGTGAATACCCCAGCCGATTGACCCAAGTTCGTAACGCTTCGTTCCATTGAGCTTGCCTTGTCGAGAAGTACCCTAAGACTTGGAAACGCCGGATGCACTCAACTCGCTGTAGCATCCGCGTAACCAGCTCAAATTTCGCTGCACTGCTTCGATCGCTTGTGCTTTAAACCTTGGGGATGCCAAGATAACTCTCTGCAACGGCCGACTCTGGGCGCCCCAGAACGCTTTGTAAGGCTCGTCGCCACGAAGAAAGTCATACGAACTGTAGCCTTCCGAAATCGCGTACAGAAGGCTGCCGGTAATGATGCAATGACCAGGCTCTACCGCTAGAAAATTGGGATCAACTCCCGATTGATACATGAAGACCGTGTCGCTGCCGAGCAACAATAGTTGCACTCCGATGACTTGCTCACCCTTTTCACAGATCGTGAAGCAGGCCTTGCCTTCAGCCAACATACAGGCAATCGCATCTCGCAAAAAACTCTCAAACCTCGCATCAGCAAAGCAACCTTCGTCGCCGACACTCTCGCGCCTCGCTTGATGGAGTCGGACCAGTTCGCCCAACCCAAACTCTAAACTCCCGAGGTCCGTAAGCTGCCGCATAGTGACTTCATTCGAACTTATCCGCGCCATACACTTCTTGGCTTTGCGATGCACTCCGCGCCCCCGTTGTCGCTCGTGCAGCTCCTGCCAACTACTTGGCAACTCTAGCGACCACGAGTTCGCCATATTCTCAGTTCGCAATGAAAAACTTGCGTCGCTTGCAAAGCGTCCCAGCGAGGCATGCCAAGGGTCTTCAGCAGATATGCCTTCGAACTGAAATGACTCGACCTCACGAAACATCCCCGACTTAACCGATTCTCGAAAGTGCCCGATAATTGCGTCGTAGACAGCTTCGGCAACGTTCGCATTCACGATCGGTCCAACATAGTCGCTGCAAGCTGAGCCCGAGCCGAGAAAACGAAGCTGTTTTCCAAGACGAGTGTGGTGCAGATAGGAGGGAACTACGCCCACTAACTGCTCTTTGTCAACCACCATCACAAGATGTAATTGATGATCCGCTCGGAAAGCCCGCCACCACGCGCCCAACCATTCCACGCTAAGCATAGGATTGTGTTTGGCAAGTCTATTCCAAGCCGAGCACCAACGCGACCATTCGGTTTCACTATTTATAACAAACGTTTGCATCGAGGAAACTGTCTCAAAGGTGTGGTTCTGCTGCACCCTGAAACACTATGTCACAACCCTCTCGCAAGCCGAGCTCCAAAAAACTGAAAAGAAGAAACCGAAATGTGTTCCCTGTAAAACGAACGAGTGTAGCGACTTTAACGATTACTCACGAAAACGACACTCATTGCCTTAGCTTTTTGCTCCCGCGCCCATCTCTTTGAGTAACTGAGCACATTCCTTTTCGCAAGCTCGACATGATTTAGCACAAGCGTCCATGTGCTGATCACCTTTGAACTTTTCGCAAGCGGTCGCGCACTGCTTGCAACACTTCTCACAGCACTCAAGCATATGCTGCGACAATACGCTCTCTCTTGCACACAGCGTCGCGCATGTCTTGCAGCATTCAGCGCAGTCCACGCATAACTGAGCGGTTTTGCCATGCTCTTTCTGCGTCTCTCCCGTCAGCGATAAACAATGTTTAAAACACGCTTCGCAATTCAATTGACAGTCCGCGCACGTCTTTGCGCAATGCATCATCCGCTCACCAAAATCGCCGACGGGTTTTTCATGTTTATCTTGGTTTGCCAGCGAAGCAGTGGCGGCAATCAAGCCAATCATCAAGGTTGAAACATAGCGTGTCATCGAACGGCCCTTCCAGTAGTGAAAATTTGCAGCGATAAAATTCGCTGCTTGCAAGCAAGTCGAACTACTGCCAAGCACTTCGCATTCCACCGCGTCAAGCTCAGACACGATCGGTGCGATTAAACAGCGCCGCGAGCGCCCGGAAGTGTGACATAGCCTCGCACCTCATCCCACACTGGAAATCCATCCCCTAACGGAAATACCGCAATTGGCAGGGGATCATGAACTTTCCTCCTGCACCGGCTGAGGAATGGTCGTCAGAATACTCACCATTACGCCAGAGATCTGAGCCCTAGGTAGCCAGGCTTGCCGACACACCAAACATCGCAGGTATCGCTGGCAGTGAGGGCTCACACAGCAACTTGGCTCATGGTAAGACAGTATGCGCCCTTATTTAACAGGTTCAATGATTGCCACTTCTTGACCTGATTGAAGGTCGCCTGCGCGGGCCAAAACGACTCGATCAGAAGGGTTTAAACCGGAAACGACTTCGACGTCGTCGCCGCTACGCAAGCCCAACTGCAATGAGCGGCGTTCAATCCTCCCACCGACCACAATGCAGCACGAAATCAAGTTGCCCTCACGAATGATAGCGGCCAACGGAAGCGTTAATACGCTTTCCCTCTGGTCAAGTAAAATCGAAGCCGAAGCGTACATCCCAGACCGAAGAATTGCCTCGGAGTTGACTACATCAATTTCCGTACGCAACGAGTGGTTCGCTTCGTCGTAGGCCCAGCCCGTGCGACTCACTCTACCGGTGAATTCGCGACCATTTAACGATTGAACTTTTAATATCACCGTATCGCCATTCTCGCCAGCAGTAACGAGCGGCGCATCGAGTTCCGGAACGTCGACTACCACTCGCAGCCGGTCGACCCGATCAACAACTAATAACGGCTTCTCAGTACCGCCGGTCACATACTGCCCCTTGTCAACAGCGCGTTGCGTAATAACTCCATCAAATGGTGCTCGCATTTCCGAGTAGCTCAACATCGTTTTCGATCTTGCCAAGTCAGCCTCAGTAACTCGAGTCCTAGCCAGTGCAGCAACCACATCCGCTTCTGCCTTAGCGACGTTCGCTATGGCCTCGTTCACAGAAGCGGTGGCCGCCAATACCAAAGCTGTCGCCTCGCGCCGGCCAGCTTCAGCTGAACGCAATTGATTATTCGTTTCTTCAAACAGCTTCGTTGTGACCGAACCGCGGTTAGACAGCTCCTTAATCCGATTTGTTTCCGCCTCCCAGCGCTCATAATCCGCCTCGCTGCGACCAATGCCCGCTTGAGCAACTGTTACACCAACCTTCTTTGACTCAGCGACTGCTTTAGCGGCTTGAAGCATCGATTCAGCTTGACTTACTTCCGCTTTCGCTTGCGCTATCAACGCTTCTTTTTGCTGGACATCATCCATTAGTTCCGGCATATCGAGTCGCAACAGCGGTTGGTTCGCTTTTACGAAGTCCCCAATGTCGACTAGTACATCACCCACGTAGCCTGACAGTTTCGACGCGAGCGGCGAACGTTCGAAAGGCTGAATTCGAGCTGGCTGTGTGGTGAACAGCTTCAGCGACTTACGCGCCGGAGCACCTACTGAAACGCGAACTAAATTTTTGCTCGACGCGCCGTTCACAGTTGCTGCAGTCTGTGCCCCAAGCATCTCTCCGTTGCTCAAGCTCACTAGTGATACCATGGCCCAAGCCACGCACAACTGCCTGCCAAACGCGATGTTCCAATGTGTGGTCATTTCAAACCTCTTGCAGTTTTCTCGTCAAAGCGGGCGAAACGGAACGACTGGAAAAATCTTTGCGATCACAATCGCATGCGTTATTCAACTAGCGCGATACATAATGAAGACTCGCCTCATCGGCTGGATCCAAAGATGCAGACCGCAAGCTCGCCTTGCTCTGAAACATTACAAACAGACCAGGCAACACGAATAAAGTCACCAATGTAGCGCCTAGCAATCCACCAATCACCGCGCGACCCAGCGGAGCATACTGCTGGCCCGCTTCACCCAACGCGAACGCCATCGGCAGCATTCCAGCAATCATCGCCAAACTGGTCATTAATATTGCTCGTAAACGATTGCCAGCACCCAGAATAACAGCATCGCGAGCCACACCATTCGCCCGACGATATTGCTCAGCAACTGTCACCAAGAGAATGGCATTCGCCATCGCGACACCAACGGCCATAATCGAACCAATATAAGACTGAATGTTTAACGTTGTCTCAGTTATCCATAACGCGAGGATCACACCGCAGATCGCCCCAGGCACCGAAGCGACCGCTGTGATTGCGAGCCGAATTGATTGAAAATTTGCAGTCAGCAGTAAGAACACGGCGAGGACCGCTATGGCTAAACCAATCGTCAGCCCAGCTTGCATTTCCCGCAGCGGAGGAATTTGACCGCGCGTTTCGACTTGCACACCGGTGGGCATTTCTCCCGCGCGTTGGATGGCCGCTTCCACTTCTTTTCCGACGCGACCTAAATCCGGCGAAATGACATTTGCAGTCAATGTAATTTGTCTTCGCATGTTGTAACGATCGAACTGGCCCGGCATCGTGCTTGGCTCAAGCGTTGCAACATCTCTCACCAAGACTTGACCACCTTCAGTTCGCCGCAGCGGGATGCTGCCGAGTTCATCCGTCGAACCAATCGTATTGACGCCATAAGGACTGCGCATGACCGGCCTCGGGAGCTCAACTTGCACTTGATAGGCGATGCCACTTTTTGGATCCGCCCAGTAATTCGCTGCCACGAAGCGACTCGATGAGGTCGCCGTCACTAGCGCTCTCGCAACATCCAGCGGCACGATTCCCGCCATCCCAGCTTTCTCGCGGTCCACGTTGACTTGAACTGTTGGATAATCAAGAGACTGGCCAATTTGCAAATCTCGTAAACTTTCGATCTTTGCTAACTCGGTCCGCAACTTCTCAGCAAACACTCGATTGTCAGCAAAGCTCGGTCCGCTCACTGCCACTTCAACCGGCGTAGGCGCGCCGAAACTCATCACTTCATTCACAATATCCGATGGCTCAAACGAAAACCGGACGTCAGTCATCGCTTCGCTCAACTTCGCCCGCAGTCGCCTCTTTAACTCTTCATCGCCGATCTTAAATGAAGATGCCAACTTCACGTTGAGAATCACCTCCTCCGGCCCTCGCGACCATTGATAGACCGCATTCACGGGGAAATTGGAATGAATCATTCCGACGTAGCCCAACGTCAATTCGATATTCTCCCGACCTAGCTCCTCTTCGATCAAGCCGAGGGCCTGCTGAGCGTACTTCTCCGTGCGTTGAATGTGCGTGCCATCTGGAGCTCGCATACGAAGTCGAAACTGCCCTGCGTCGACCACTGGGAAGATACTTCGGCCAAGCTGCCCCCCAATAAGAAAAGCGATCAGCAAACAAGCTGCCACATAACCGAACAAGACGAACCAACGGGCGTGTACTAAACCTTGCAGCATCGATTCATATTTTCGCCTTACCGTATCGAAGAACGTGGTGTCATTTCGATGGTCGCTGTGTGGCTTCAGCAACCAGACCGCCATCACCGGCACAAAGGTGCTCGATAGCAAGTAAGAGGCGATCATCGCAAAGCCAACTGCTAACGAGAGAGGAACGAAAAGCGCGCGAGCCGCTCCCTCCATAAAGAATGAAGATATAAACACTGCTAAGATGCACAGCATCGCTAAGAATCTTGGCAGCACAGTTAGCGAGGCGCCCGCCAGTACAGCTTCCGCCACAGATTTGCCGCTCCGCAGTTGAGCATGTACGTTCTCAATCTCAACAGTCGCTTCGTCGACCAAAATCCCTATTGCCAGCGCCAAGCCACCTAAGGTCATGATGTTCACGGTTTGCCCAGTGACCCACAAAGCCAGAATCGCACCCAACAGCGCCAAAGGAATGTTCAATACGACAATGATCGAGCTTCGCCAATCGCGTAGGAATAGCAACACCGTGATCCCAATCAAGGCAGCACCCAACAGCCCTTCGGATACAACGCCACTGACTGCTCGAATCACATACGGTGATTGATCAAATTCGAATGCGACGTCTATACCTTCGCCATCTTTCCCCAGTGCATCCTTCATTTTCGGCAGCGCGCGTTTGATGTTGTTAATCACACTCAATGTGGAAGCGTCCGACCGCTTGGTTGCCAAAATGTAAACCGCTCGCCGTCCGTTAACTAGGGCATATCCGGCTGGCGCATCAGCTGCATCTTGCACCTCTCCAATGTCACGAATGTATACCGGATGTTCCCCCGCTCGAATCGGAATCGTAAGCAACTGCTTGTAATCGCGCACCACTGAGTTAACAGGAATGATCGGGTATTTATCACCCATCGGTACGTTGCCCGATGGGCTGATCGCGTTCCCTTTAACGATCGCATTGATCACTTCGTCGGGCGACATACCATAAGACTGAAGACGCTGCGGATCGACTGTCACTACGATGCTTCGTGCGCTGCCACCAAACGGTGGCGGTGCCGACACTCCAGGTAGACTTGAAAACATCGGTCGCACACGAAACAAGGCCAAATCCTGAATTTCGGAAATAGAACGTGTGTCACTAGAGAGCACCAAATAGCCAACGGGAACACTCCCTGTATCAAACCGCATCACAAACGGCGACACGGTTCCAGGTGGCATGAACGCTTGCGAGCGATTCACATAATTGATCGTCTCTGCCATCGCCTGCGCCATATCGGTGCCTGGATGGAATTGCAATTTCATCAGCGCCGTCCCTTGCACGTTACGCGATTCAACGTGATGGATGCCACTGATATACAAAAAGTGGTATTCGTAGTAATTCGTTAAAAAGCCTTCCATCTGCGCCGGGTCCATACCCCCGAACGGCTGACACACGTAGATGACAGGCAAATTGAGGCTTGGGAAGATGTCGACTTCCATTCCCTTCGGCAGCCCACTTGGATAGGGCAGACCAACCTGTTCACAAACCGACCGACCAACGGCTAAAAAGCTTCCCAGAAAGATCGCGAGAATAACCACCATCACAGTAAACGGACGGCGCAAAGCGAACAGAATCAATCGCATCGAATTGCGGACTTCAAAGGGGAAGCAAAGTGGGAAAACGAGGGGACGTATCTGTGTCCAATGATGATCAAGCCGCCATTTGCGTGCAACCCTCCATGTGCTATTGCTGGCAATGCAGCGTTGAGTTTCTTCAAAGGAGAACGATTGTACCGGCTAGAATCCCCATAGTAAAAAGCGAAGTGAAGGGAGCACTCTAATTCATTATCACACGCCCTAGACCGAGACGATGGCACCTAAGCTTCATTGAAGCGGCAGAGAGTATTGCTCGAACGCCCGTGCTAGCAATTGTGCTCTTCGAAAGTGGTGCCAAGTGATGAGAACTCGCCGTTACAAACTCGCTTGTTTTGGCCTTGCTTGGGCGTTCTCTGTTTCGCTCTGCGGCTGCCAGTCGACCGACAAGTTTGAATTCAAGAATCCATTCCTCGCTGAGCCTGCTGAGACGCCGCGTGCCCCGCTAACTGCGTCGAGTAGTTCGCAATGCGCCGTGCAATCCGTGGCCTTCACTAGAGTCGTCGAACCAGCCCAGCCCTTCACCAATATATCCGGTAGCATTTCGGGTAGCCCACAAACGAATGACTTTGCAACTACCTCCGAACCAACAATTACAACCGTACAAAACAGTGCACCCCAATTAGTCACCAGCGAGACGATCCCCATCGATCTCAGTTCGGCTTTGCGACTGGTCGCCGGTCAAAACCCACAGATCGGGTTCGCTCAACAACGTATTCAAGAAGCGAACGCGCAGCTTCAGTCGGCTGAATTAATGTGGTTGCCATCGATGCGCGTCGGCGCTAATTTCAACAAGCACGAAGGTCGTATCCAAGACGTTGCGGGAAGCATGATTGAAACCAGTCGCGGTTCAGTCTACGGCGGGCTGGGCGCTCAAGCCGTTGGCGCTGGATCACCAGCTATCCCGGGCCTTTCTGTAAACTTTCATTTGACCGACGCCTACTTTCAACCACTGATCGCGCAACAGAGACTGTGCGCGCGACGCCATGCAAGCTTGGCTGTTCGAAATGACATGCTACTTGAGACCGCCACCGCTTACACCAACCTGCTGGAAGCAATGCAATTATTGGCGGTTGCTGAACAAACGTTGACGAGTGCTGAGAAACTTCGCGATGTTACGACCGACTTTGCTGAAACCGGCGAAGGTGTTCAAGCCGACGCTGATCGCGCTAACGCGGAACTTTCAACTCGCCAAGTAGAACAACTGCGCGCGAAAGAAAGTGTTCGCGTTGCATCTGTTCGTTTGAACCGATTGCTCAGTCAGGACGCCATGCTAGTTCTACTGCCGACCGAAGCGACTCTCGTTCCCATTTCGCTGTCGGATCCAACCAGCAACCCTCGCGACTTGGTGGCGATCGGTTTAGCCAATCGACCTGAACTGGCTGAGAATCGCAATCTGGTCGGGGAAGCGATCGAACGGCTGCGCCGCGAGCAATACGCTCCGCTGGTTCCAAGCGTGTTGCTCGGAATGAGCTATGGAGGAAACGGCGGTGGACTCGGCAGCGACATCGAACGGTTCGGGGATCGCATGGATTTCGACGCAGTAGCCTACTGGGAACTCCGAAATCTCGGGTATCACGTCGAACTGCCGACTCACTCGGGCACTCGGGTCCTTCGGTGCGGGACCAGGCATGGTCAACCTCTCCTCGTCTTGAACGTTGGGCACTTGCACACAGGGCGTGGGGGATACGGGGTCTTCGCCGGCGGCACGCCGGTAGGTCCTGAGACGCCCCTGGGGGTGGGGCGGGTCCATCGCTGGCG
>JANPLP010000428.1:0-1554 GCA_031426595.1 Planctomycetia bacterium
GCCTACGCTGCTGAGTTTGGATCACGTCACCACCATGTTCCACGAACTTGGACATGGGGTCCACGGCCTGTTCTCGTCGGTGGAATTCCCCGCACTTTCCGGCACTTCGGTACCGAGAGACTTTGTAGAGTTCCCGTCGACGGTTCACGAGGACTGGGCAATCTATCCCGAAGTCCTCAACAACTACGCACGCCACTACAAAACCGGAGAAACGATCCCCAAGGACCTTCTCGACAAAAGCGTCGCAGCCAATAAGTTCAATAAAGGATTCGAAACCCTCGAGTATCTTTCGGCAGCTTTGCTCGATCTAGGCTGGCACTCGATTTCAACAGACGAAGTGCCGACGGACGTGGTAACTTTCGAAAACCAGCTCCTCAAAAGCTTCGGGATGGACTACGCTCCCGTCCCTCCGCGTTACCGGACAAGCTACTTTGCACACGTCTGGTCGGGTGGATATTCCGCAGGTTATTACGCTTACCTTTGGAGCGAGGTATTGGCTGCGGACGCATTTGCTCACATGCAAACGCTAGGGGGCCTAACGCCAGCCAATGGTGCTCTATTTCGCGACAAAGTTCTCTCTCGCGGTGGAACACGTGAAGTGATGCAGCAATACATCGATTTCCGCGGTCAAGAACCAACTGTCGACGCACTGCTCATCCGACGCGGCCTCAAATGATCGGGATCGCTGCCCTCAAAGTAAGTTACTCGCGGAGCAACTACATATTGCAAGTCAGTCATCGAGCATTCCTTTGGATAAAGATCATTTCATGACAACTATCCTATCGATCGCCAAATTCCTTTGTCAACTATTTTCATCTTTTGATCCTTCCCGAGCGGCAGGGAATAGCACGTGGATCTCGTAAGTTTTCTATCTCGAGCATTTCGTTTTACGAACACCAATCGAATGATTCCAAAGTCGAAGCGCAGTGGTGTTAAAAAAGTCGAGATTCACTGGGGAGTACCAGGGATCTCGCAACTTTCGCGGAGCTAAAGGCGACTTTCTTCATAGTCGCCTTTCGTTCCACGAAAGTTGCGCCCACACCCATCGCCCACCTCTACCCCAATCGAATGATTCCAAACTCGAAGCACAGTGTTGTTTAAAAAGTCGAGATTCACTGGGGAGTACCAGGAATCTCGCAACTTTCGCGGAGCGAAAGGCGACTTTGATACTAAGGACCATCAGAAGCCGAAATCTGGATCGCGTTCTGCGATGGGTCCCTGAATTGAACCGGACTGTAGGGGCGAGTGGTCATTCCTTCAGGTGGCGCTGGGACGATCATTGTCAATTCCAGATCGGAGATCTCCGCTTGCATCTGCCCGCGTGTTTCAAAATGGATGCGAACCGACCGCTGATTCGTGACAAATCGAATCAAGCTAAAACGCTGCCATTCGTACTGCGTCGCGTTAGACGACAAGATCAATTGACCAAGCGACTCTTTGCCGAGGCTATCGCAAACCAAAAGGCCGCTTTGCGTCTCACCCGCTGGTGACTGGATACGAACCACCCCTTCAATATTGACCAGAGCACCCTCGGGAAGATCGATCGGGGGCGAG
>JANPLP010000429.1:0-4865 GCA_031426595.1 Planctomycetia bacterium
CCAAAATTTAATCTGGACAAAGCACTAGCACGCCGCACAAAACTTTCTGCGAATCAGCTTCATCGCCTCGTGAACCCAAACCGCAGTCTTCCCGCCAGCAGGTCGCAATCATTGAAGGGCGTCGCGTAAAACAGGTTCAAAAATCTCTGCTTGACGCATAAACCCAAGATCGTTCGCATGGGAAGCATCCGTCGCACCTTCAGTATCATCGCCGTAAAGTTTGTCACCAGCGATGTAGTAGAGCCCTTCAACTCCATCGCTTTTCAGCTCAGCAAATGCAGCTTGTAAGGCAGCATGATTGTCGGTGTGAAACTTTTGCTTCTCGGGAAGTATCCAGTCGTTCGTAAAGCGGCGATCCTCCACCAATACGATCGGCACCGTCGGTTTTGCATGTCGAAGCTGCTTCACCAACGGAATGCATTTCAAACTGACATCCGCTGGTGCCATGTTCGGCAAGCAATCGATGACATAAGCGGCTGCATCCACTTGCACCAAGTACTCACCCACCGCTTGATCCATCCGACCATTTCCGGAGAATCCGAGATTGACGACAGGCCGGTCTAAACGACGTCCAAGAATGGCTGTATGCACCATCCCCGGGCGGCTCGCGCAAGCGCCGTGTGTGATGCTCGTTCCATAGAACACAATGGGCTTCTCACGCGGAGTCAAGCCTTCGAACTTACTTCCCTTCGCCACTCCCATGCTCATAAATTCGACGCCGTTATAAAGTGGCAGGTAGGCCGCATATTCGCGAAATCCCGGCGCTAAGCCTTTGATGATCTCTGCCTTGACTTCCTGCGAGGCGGGCTTCGTAACTTGCACCCATTTCCATTTGCCCGATTCATCGCGAGCATACAAGTCAACTCCGCTAACTCCCGTCGCGGGCATATGCGGCATTCCGAGATTGCTCTTCTTTACTTTGTAATGAACATGAATGGCGGTCGCGTCCGTCTTAAATCGCACCATCATCCCGGCGCTGTCACGGCTTAAACTCCACACCGCAGATGTCACTTTCCCTTCCGCTGTTGCAGGCAAACGGTCAAACCACTGCTGTCGATCTTGCTCAGCCAGAATGCGCCCCTCAACTCCCCACTGAGTTACATCATGCCAATCCAAATCGTTCGCAGCCTTTTTGTTGACATCCATGGCTGGATCCAACTTTGAAACCGCGGGCGCCTTATCCTGAGCCGTTGCAAGCTTGGTGAACCCACACATACCCAATGCGAATATTGAACAGCAAATAAACTTAAATAATTTCATCATTGACTTTCGACGCGAGAAGATTGAATTGAAATGATCGTTGACTGCGGCAGCGATTTAACTCCGCTTAAGCACGTGTACCTGAGTCGTTCGGGTTAATGATCAGCCAGAACGCGCTAGCGTCAGGTTTCTGCTATTCAGTTAAACCGAAAGACTAACGTCGACGTGCTTAGTCGCGCGAGATTTGACTAGCCACTTCTTGAAAAGCGCGGCGCAAGTCCGAAGCATCGGAGTTGGGAAAATTTGCGCGCTGGGTCATCAAGATATAAATTCGATTCTTTGTTGGATCGATCCAAGCTTGCGTACCATAAGCACCGCCATGACCATAGCTACCGGCTGAAAGTTTTTCGGATACACCCTGCGGTTCGCGAATCACACAACAGCCAATTCCCCAACCATTGCCCGGAGTAAAACCTGTTACCAAGTCCCCAGTTACAATCGTGCGCATCGTCTTAACCGCTTCCACTGATAGCAATCGAGCTCCATTCAGCTCTCCCTCATTCAGCAGCATGCGACAAAACTTTGCATAATCCTCAGCCGTCGAAAACAAGCCACCATTTCCCGCTGGCATCCGCTTGCGATCGGTGGGTTCAGAACCAGCCAACAAGCCAATCTTCGCTTCCTCCAACACACCGCTTTCAGATCGACGGTAAGATTTCGCCAGACGCTTGACCTGCGCATCCGATAGATAAAAGGCGGTGTCGCTCATTCCTAGTGGCTGACAAAGTCGCTCTTGGACAAATTTATCAAACGTCAATCCAGAAACGACTTCTACGATGCGGGCCGCCGTATTGATACTCGTTTGGCTGTATTGCCACTTGCTCCCGGGCGGAAACAAAACACTAACACGCGAGTATCTCGAAGCCGCTTCAGCGAGATCCGCTGACGTGTAAGCTTCCCCGGGCTTCAGTTCAGCCATACCCGAGGTGTGACTTAGCAATTGCCGAATCGTAAGAACTGCGGCAGTCCCATCTGCCAGCTTTAAATCTTTCATCTCTTGAAGGTGCTTCGTGATCGGGTCGTCCAGCGATAACTTCCCTTGATCTTGCAGCATCATCACACATGCTGCCGTAACCGGTTTGCTCATCGACGCAATCCAAAAAATCTTGTCTTGAGTCATCGGTTGCTTGTTGGCTATATCAGCTAAACCAAACGAGCGCGTCACCATGATCCCTTGCTTGTCAGCTACCGCAACCACCAAGCCAGCCACTTCGTTTTTGTCCACGAACGGATTCAACGCCGAATCGAGAGCCGTATTGAGCTTAATATCATCCTTCAGCAGCCATATTTTTTTCGTGTCGTCGACTGTTTGTGGCAGAGCAAGATTAGGTGAGCCCTGCTGCGCCTCGATCGCTTGATTGAACAGGAACATTGTGAGCAGCCCGAGAATCATTGATTTTGCAAAGTGCATCAGGATCGCCTTAAGATTGTGGAGCGGGGAGGAGCCTAGGTTCGCATTGTACCTGCTGCGTTCTTTGCAATCACTAACCCAAAACCGCCCTGTCTCGAGCAACTGCGTTATCGCGGTTGCGATAACGCCGCCACAGCACCGCAAAGCGCCATGTTTGGACTGGTGCTCAACATCCACGCCTTGCTAATCTCGACGATGTTAATAGCAGCGATACGAGGGCTGGAGCGGTGATGCGCGATTTGCTGTCAAAGCTTGAATTTGCAAATGAACGTCCCGTTCATCGATGGTCGGTCATTGGACTATTGCAAGCGGGTAGTCTCTACGTCCGCGAGATCGGTAGCACTCTGATGATCGCTCTTCGCCGATGGCAGCAAGACGATGCGAGCGCCATGGCCGCTTGCGTTGCTTATTATCTGGCTCTATCGCTGTTCCCGATGTTCCTGCTGCTCATTGCGGGCATTGGACTCGTCATGCGTTACACCAGCCTGGGTCACGACGCCGAGCTGCAGATTCTTGAAATCGTTTCCCATCACTGCTCAGCCACGCTCAGTGCTCAAGTCGCTCAGGTGCTCGAACAGCTCCGCGACCACTCTGTTGTTGGCGGTCCTTTCGGCCTGTTCACGGCGCTCCTCGCGGCGATCGGTGTTTTTTATCAGTTTGAGAAAGCCTTCGATAAGATCTGGCATGTTCCCGCACCCGCCAAAACCGGCTGGCGCAGCACGATCCGCCGTCTAGTCGTTCGCCGTTGTATGGCTTTCACCCTCTTCACGGGAGTCGGCGCGGCGATCGTATGCACACTTGCGGCTAACGTAGCGATTGGAACGTTGCGGCAATGGATGACGCATTTGCATCTACCAGGCACAATTGCAATTTCAATTGTCGATGCGACCGCGACGATGCTGCTAAATGCGACCGCTTTCAGTGTGCTCTATCGCTGGTTGCCAAAACGTCGCCCACTGTGGAGCGACGCGTTTCGTGGTGGATTGCTAGTTTCGCTTATCTGGGAAGCCGGTCGGCAATTCCTCGGCGCATTCCTAATCGGTATGAAGTACACCACAGCCTATGGAGCGATCGGTTCATTCATCGCCTTACTGCTGTGGTTCTATTGGGGTGTGACGATTCTGTTTTTTGGCGCAGAGTATGTTAAGGTCCTCTCGCAAAAACACCAGCGACCACTGCGCATGTTCCAACCAGGAGTCATGGTCGATAGCGACGAAACCGGATCGGTACCTCGAAAGGTTGCTCCCCGACGCATCGCTGCGTAGCAAAAGCATTGACGGCAGCGCCGGCACCTCGTAGACTTTTAGCTCCGCGAACCACTAATTGAGCTTCTCACCGTGCCGCTGGAGCTGCAGACTAAATACACGAAGCGTTATACACGAAGCGTTTAGTCAAAACTTGATCATGCTCCGATATGCCATTTGGCACTTGAGCCGTGCGGGCACTGCTATTCACTTGCTGGCAATCGTTTGTTTTGTTATTGGATTTTCGTACTCATGAAAACCAACGCTCTCGCGGGTCATCACCGGCGACCAACTTTCGAATCGCTTGAACATCGACGTATGCTCGCGCTCGACCCTTCTCCGCTCGAGCAAGAGATGCTGCAACTGGCCAACCGATTTCGCACCGATCCGGCGAACGAGTACGGGAGGCTCATCAGTTCCGACTCGCCAATTCAATCCCCCGATGCCGAAGTCACCTCAAACTTAGCGTTTTTCAAAGTCGATTCAAGCTTATTGAAAACTGAGCTCAGTCGCTTAACGCCTTCGCCTCCCGTCGCGTGGAATGAGATCATGCAGAATCTCGCGACCACTCAAAATAACACGATGATCTCTAAGAACTCGATGGAGCACTATCCAGGGCTTGCCGCTACCCTTAACTCACTCGGCGTACCCATTGAAGCGGGGACAGGCCAAAATGCGTTCTATAACAATATCGGCATTGGCAAAACTCCTTTTTTTGTTCACTCTGCATATGTCATCGATTGGGGTACGGGCGGAAGTGGTGGAATGCAAGCGGGCCGAGGCCACCGAGTCAACATTCTGAACTCGCTTTACAACCAAACCGCTTCGGCGATCACGTCGTTCGCATCTTCTCTGGTCAGCACCCAGTTCTTTGCCAAAGTCAGCAGCGCACAAAAGATGGCCGTGGGTGCGGTCTTTGAGGACAAGAATAAAAGCGGCTGGTACGAAGC
>JANPLP010000430.1:0-4500 GCA_031426595.1 Planctomycetia bacterium
CCACCGCACCTTGTTCCTGCATGCGAGTTGCTACGGTTGCCGTATTGGGACGCACTTGATCTTTAAACGGCTCCGCTCCCCAAGTGGTCTTCCACGGCGGCATGGCAATCAAGTCTTTCGCAACCCACGGAATACCGTCCAGCACACCGCGAACCCGACCTTCACCGCGCCGCCTATCAGCAGCTGCAGCCAACTCTAACGCGTGCTCTTCAAGCAACGTAACCACGCACTTCAGCAACGGGTCAAACTTCTTGAGTCTTCCAAGGTACAGTTCAGTCAACTCGCGGCTCGATATTTTTTTCGCTGCCAACAAACTCGCTTGCTCAGCGATCGATGCGAAAGCTAAATCCTCTTCGGTCATGGCAGTTGGCTGCGAATCTAGCGACCACGCCACCTGAGCAGAGCTGGGCCGTGATGAAGTTCCTTCGTCCCCTGCACTTTTCGTGTGTTGCTCCGCATCAGCCACTTCGTAAAAAAAATCCGGACGAAAAACCTGAGCAGGCGCAGTGTCAGCATCGATCGTGATCTTGCGAATGCTAGCAGCGCTGGCCAGCGTACTGCCGAGAGATTTAGCGATCGCTTCCCGTTCGTCGTCGCTCAGTTCAAGATCGGCAACCCATTCGGCTTGTCGAATCATCTCGGCAGTCAGGGAACCTTTTTCCGCAACTTGTGCTGCCAACGTTCGCTGAAAAACCAGCGAACCCGCACCGATTCCAGTTAGAACTTGCAGCAGACTACGGCGAGAGACAGTGTGATGCATAACATCCTCAATCGAAAAAAGCGACGCGAACAGTTGCGTAATGAATGCTTGAGCCACGCCCCGCCAGCGATCTGAATCAAGTTCGTCGCATTATCACGCATTGCAAGCAATTTTCAACGTGAGGCCCGAAAACGGGTTGCTGTCATTGATTGATATGGCTTCTCGGACATGCCTGTTCTATAAGCAGCTTGAGATATGGGGATACCGCGCGCCCTAAGATTGCCGCACTCACGGCTGTCGCGCTGCCTTTCGCATTGAAAGCCACTGTGGTGACCGGCAGGGAAGCCTACCAACCACATGAATGCAATCACATTACCTCTGCGCGAACAAAATCGCGTGGGTGTGATCGATGCACGTACTCACGGCATTATGCAGTTCGCTTTTTGCAGCGATTGATCGTTCTTTTGTTGCTACTTTGCACAAGGCAATCTGTTGTTGCATCGGACGTTCAGTTCCCGATTGTTGAGCCTCTGCATACTATTTTTGTCGAAGCGGAGACGCTCGCGAAAGAAGTTCGCGGCGCGTACGATGTTCTCGCCTTCGAAGGTAAGTGCCAGTTGCGACAAGGCGAACTGTCGGCTCAGGGCGATCGCATAACGCTATGGCTCGAACGCCGCAGTCACAACGGCATGGACCTACCAGGCAAAATCATTTGCCAAATCGATGGTCGCGCCGACGTGACCTGGAGCAGCACTCAAACGCCGGACGCTCCACCTCAGCGACTTCAGGACATTCGCTGGATGGGACGCCTCTTCAGTTTGCATCCCGTTGACTATCGAGTGCAACGCCATGTCAAACGCCACGACATACCCATGCTCGACTGGAACAACGCCAGCCCAGCCAGCGGCGTTCAGCAAGCTCAATATACGCAGAGCGTTAACGGCCAAGTACTCGCTCCACCACTGCTTGGTGCTCCGCCGCTTCTGCCAACTGATTTGGTAACTATCCAACCGCCAAAATCCGGTGCAGCAATTAGTTCTGGTGCAGGGCAGCTACCCAGCCCGCAAACAAGTTCACCTCAGATCCCTGCGACACCCGGCGCGGTCCAGTGGACTTCCGGGGGCAGCACCAACGGTTCCGGACTTTTGCCATCAACTGGCTTGGTCATCCCTGAAGATGGAAGCCAACCTTACGCCGCAGCAGGCATTCCCGCCGCTCCGCTCGAGACCATTCCTGCTTTCCCGCCCGCAGGCCAAGTCGCGCTGCAGGTGCCTACAAACCAACCCAACCTAGGCGCAAAATCGATCGAGTTTCTTCCTGGTGGCAATGGTGAACTGAATTTCTCCTATACCCAAGATCCCAACTCGGGCGAATCGGTGGGCTTAATTCGCGGTGGTTTTAAGTTGGTCGTACACGATGTTCAGATGGCGCAGAACAATGGCACTCAAATGGACCTCGGCACGGTCACACTCGAAGCCGACAATGCGGTGGTCTGGATCAAGAACGCGGGCGAATCGAACACGGGCGAATCGAACGCGGCAGGAGGTTTCGTTTCCACCCCTGATCGCCCTATCGAGCTGTACTTGGAAGGGAACATCGTCTTCTATCAAGGACAGCGAGTCATCTACGCAGACCGCATGTACTACAACGTTTCCAGTGAGTACGGAATGGTCCTATCGGCAGAAGTGCTTACACCGGTACCACAATATCAAGGTCTGCTACGATTAAAAGCAGATGTGCTACAGCAACGCGATCGGCAGAATTTTTATGGCCTACGGCGCAGCGATCACCAGCAGTCGCATGGGAGTTCCACGATATTGGCTGCAAGCCAACGAAGTAACCTTGCAAGATGAAAGAAGTGAAGCGGAAGTTTCCACCTTTGCCTCTATCGACGGCAACCGCCCAACCAACATGCGCGCCACCAGCACCAATAACTTTGTTTACTTGGGCGGTTTGCCCGTCGGCTATTGGCCCACCTTTTCCACCAACTTATCCGAACCGAGTTTTTACTTGACATCGCTCAAGTTCAAAAACGATACGATCTTCGGTACGCAAGTCTACTCCGAATTCGATGCTTATCAGTTGCTAGGGATCGACGGCCCGGATGGGACTTCACTGATTCTCTCAGCAGATTACCTGTCGGACCGTGGGCCAGCAGGTGGCTTTCGTTTTGATTACGATCGACCCACACTATTTTTTGGGATTCCGGGTCGCGGAACTTCCGATGGATGGTTCATCAAAGACGATGGTCTCGATACGCTCGGGCAAGATCGCATTGGCTTGACTCCAGAAGAGGATTTTCGAGGACGATTATTTTCTCGACATCGTTTGTTTGTCACACCCAACACAGAGATCATGGCCGAAACCGGCTGGGTCAGCGACCGCAATTTTTTGGAGCAGTATTTTGAACGCGACTGGGACCAGCAGAAGGACTTAAACACCGCTTTGCGACTGCGCAATTACAACGGCAACAGCATGTTTGACATCTGGGGCCAAGCGCGGGTCAACGAATTCTTCACGGAGACCGAGTGGCTGCCACGGTTGGATCATTACACGCTTGGGCAGGATCTCTTCGGCCAACGGTTCACCTACAGCCAGCATACCAACGTCGGTTATGCACATCAAAAGGTGGCAACCACGCCGCTCGACCCACGCGATGCAGCTACCTTCGCGCTGCTTCCCTGGGAAAGCGATAGTGAAGGGGTGCGTGCCGCAACCCGCCAAGAACTCAGCTTGCCGCTCGACCTAGGGCCTTGGAAGATGATTCCTTTTCTATCGGGCGAAGCCGCCTTCTTCAACGAGGATATCAATCAACAGGACGTCACTCGCTTGACCGGTCAAGCCGGTTTGAGAACGTCATTGCCTTTCTGGCGAGCCTACCCCAACATTGACAGCCGACTGTTCGACATTCGCGGCATCGCACACAAAGTGACACTTGAGTCGGAGCTGTTCTATGCGGACTCAACCGCCAACTTGGATCAGTTACCGCTGTTCGATCCGCTTGATGACAACTCACAAGAACATTTTCGACGTCGCATGATCTTCAACACCTTTGGCGGAGCTTTACCACCGCAGTTTGACGAGCGTGGTAATGCGCTGAGGACCGGCATGCAACGTTGGGTGAGTGCATCGAGCACCGAGGTAGTAGACGATCTCACTCAGCTACGTATGGGTGTGAATCAGCGATGGCAAACGAAGCGTGGAGTCCCGGGCCGCGATCGCATCGTCGATCTCGTCGCGCTCGACGTGGACTGGATTTTCTTTCCCAAAGCCGAACGTGATAACTTTGGCGAAGAAGCGGGTGCGCTGAACTATGACTTCCGCTACCATGTCGGCGATCGACTCACGCTGCTGTCCGATGGCTACTTCGACTTCTTCTCACAAGGCTTGAAGACGGTCTCTGCCGGCGCTCGCTTTTCGCGACCCGGTCGATCGGACGCTTACATCGGCCTGCTATCTCTCGAAGGACCCATTAGTAGCAACGTCATCAACGGACATGTTAATTATCGCTTGAACGACAAGTGGATCCTCTCAGGTAGCGCGGTCTCAGACCTGAGCAGCGTTGGCAATATCGGCCAGTCGATTGGCTTGACTCGAATTGGCGAATCGGCACTGATTCGCGTCGGATTGAATGTTGACAGTGGACGAGACAACGTATCGTTCAACTTCAACATCGAACCGCGATTTTTACCGTCGATGGGACTCGGCAATCTCGGCGGTGAACTCATCCCGCCCGCTGGCCTATTTGGGCTCGAGTAACGCAAGCAGCGTTAGAGCTTGATTTTGGGGTGGCACGCCCT
>JANPLP010000431.1:0-1503 GCA_031426595.1 Planctomycetia bacterium
CCTGCAGCGTGCGCCGAACATCACGAAGAGCCAATGGTTGCGACGCGTTTATATCGACTTAGTTGGCATCCCGCCCACTTGGGATGAAGTTCAAGCATTTGAAAGCGACGTGTCACCCGGTGCAAAACAAGCTGTCGTCGATCGCTTGCTCGATTCCACCGCTTATGGTCAACGCTGGGGCAAGTATTGGTTGGACTTAGCCCGATATGCGGACACTCACGGGGGTGCTGCGATTGGTTTCACTGCGTTTCCATTTTCGTACACCTATCGCGATTACGTGATCCAAGCTTTCAATGAGGATCGGCCTTACGATCAATTCATCCGTGAACAAATCGCGGCGGACCAACTGGACCTGCCGCCAAATGATTCGAGGTTGGCAGCACTCGGTTTCTTAACGGTGGGTATGCAGTTCCGCAACAGGCATGACACCCTCGATGATCAGATCGACGTGGTAACGCGGGGATTGATGGGATTGACCGTTACCTGTGCACGCTGCCATGATCACAAGTTCGACGCCATCCCAACTCGTGACTATTACTCACTCTATGCAGCTTTGACGCCGAGTTCTCCGCCAACCGAACTGCCGGTTATCGCCGAGCGCCTAGAAGAAGTGAACCCAGAGCAAAAGGCGGCTTATTTTAAGCAGTTAGAATCGCTCAACATTCAACTTGATGAAATGGCGAGCGATCAAATCGAAGTGATGAAGCAACGTTTGCGAGCCCAAGTCGGGTTGTACTTGCGCGAGATTGTGAATGGACTTCCTGAACAGGATGTCGCGACCGCTTTCTTGTCATACCGTACTGATGATATTCGCCCCGTGGTTTATAACCGGTGGAAGACTTACCTCGCACAGTTAAAAACAGACGACGCGGTCTTCGGACCTTGGCATCAGTTGGCGAATCTACCTGCGGACGGCTTTACTGCAGCAGCCGATGCGTTGCTGACAACGCTGGCGAAAGAAATCCCACCTGCATCCAAGGCACCGGAGTACCATGCACTTTCCGCGACTGCCCCCAAGTGGAATCCGCTGGTTCTAGAATCGCTGAAGTCCAAGCCCATGACTTCGATGGTGGACGTTGCAAACGCTTATGGCGAACTTTTTACTCGTGTCCACCAAGAATGGCTGCAGGCTGTCCAAGCTACCTCAGCCGAGGCGGTCTCTTCGCAGGCTATTATCCCAGATGACGACGCGCGACATCTGATAGTCAACAGTCCAGTCCACCGCCAACTGCGTCGACACCTGTATGGTAAAGGCTCACCGACAGATCTGCCCGACGATGTGGCTGGTCAGTTACTGAATCGAACGATCTCTGATGCCTTGTCAGGTAAACGCGGCGCAATTCATGGACATCATCTGAACGATCCAGGATCCGTACCGCGAGCGATGACTCTGCAGGAATCCAATAAAGAACAAGAGGCATTCGTTTTTCTACGCGGCAACCATATGGCTCGCGGTGCGACAGTAAAACCGGGCTTTCTAAGTGCGGTCGCAGGAGGCGACAC
>JANPLP010000432.1:0-11381 GCA_031426595.1 Planctomycetia bacterium
GCTCGACGGCAAGTCGATTTTGAGGCGAATCGAGCGGCGTCGGTTACTGTGCTGAGATGAGGACGGCGTGAATGTGCGTGATGGAGGTTTGGTGTTGGGTGTCGCGTGGAGTCCCGACGGCAAGCGTTTGGCGTCGGTCTCGAAGGACGCGGTCAAACTTTGGAATTGGCCTCATCGTTCTAATCCCGCCCAACTGATGATGGAACGACCGAGGGTCGCTGAGGTCGTCTGGAGTCACGACGGCTCGACCCTAGCGGCAGGGAACGACCAAGTCGAGTTTTGGAACTTTGAGACGCTCGAGCGAACGTCAGTTGTTGATTTAGGACCCGGCGGTCTGGAAACGAGCTTCTCGCCGGTCATCTCCTGGAACTCGGTCGCTCATCTGATTGCCTCGCGGCGGAACGAAAGCACGGTTGTGTTCGATGCTCAGGCGGGAGAAGTGCGTTTCGATATTCCGAATGTCGATGCGCGACTCAGGGCGATGGCGTTCAATCCGAACGGCACGAGGCTGGCCACGTCAGCGTTTCAGAAAGCAACAGCGAACGAGGGGGACAGCGGCATGCTGCGTCTTTTCGACACCGCGAACGGTCAGCAATTATGGGCGGCCAAACATCAGGGCGATACGGCGGGAAGTCTGGCCTGGAGTCCGAATGGATCGCGCCTCGCCGTCGGCGGTTGGACCGTGCTGACAGTGGTCGATGCAAGCAACGGAGAGCTCCTGTGGAAGAACGCCGGCGACTATTCGACGGGTTGGATTCATGAAATCGCGTGGAGTCCGACGGGAGACCGCGTCGCGCTGGCTCACTTCAATCACACCGTGCGGATCATCGACGCACAGCAGGGAACTGAAATGAAAGTGCTGGTCGGGCACATTGGCGATGTCCGGGGCTTGAGCTGGAGTCCCGACGGCAGCCGGATCGCTTCGGGTGGGCACGATCAAACCGTCCGCATCTGGAATCCTGAATCCGGACTGCAAATGCTCGTGCTGCAAGGGCACAAATCATCGGTCGAGTCGGTCTCTTGGAGTCCGGACGGCAAAACGCTGGCCTCAGGCAGCAGTGACGGCGAGATCCGACTCTGGGACGCACGCGTTGATCCAAACCGCCAATTGATCGCAACACGCCAGCGCCCGATTTCACCTGCTGCACGCGAGCAACTGCCACTTTCCCCCGCTGACATTGAACGTGAACTGGCTCGCCTGGCGAGCGAACTCGACGCCGATCCAAACTCGGTCACGCTGCTTAACAATCGCGGAGTCTTGCTCGCGCGACTGGGGCGATGGCGCGAGAGTGCCGATGACTATCTGCAGGTTGTGCAGCGTTTCCCGATGCGGCGTTTTCATTGGGGAATCGCAGCCACTCCGCTGCTGATGGCCGGCGACAAAGCCGCCTTCGAGAAGCACTGCCAGGCGATGGTCGAGCAGTTCCGCAATACGACCGAAGCCGATGTCGCCGACACCGTTTGCAAGACGAGTCTGCTTTTGCCCGATGTCGTCCAACTTTCCGATCTGCCGATCGACGTGTTGCGAACCGGTGCGAGCGATCCGAAGTGGGAGCAGTATCGTCCGTGGTTCCTTGCTTGCTGTGCTTTGATCTCTTACCGGGAAGGAGAACCCCAAGCCGCGATTGAATGGACTGAGAAGATGCGAGATTTCATCGCTCAGCCCGGCGCGTTGGCCTTGTGCGTCCGAGCGATGTCTGAATTCAGGCTCGATCGAGTTGATGCCGCGCGAAAATCGCTACAGGAAGCGGAACAGCAGATTCCTCTGCAACTCAAGACCCTCGGCACCCCCGACGGCACCGGCCCTCTGCCGGCGCCGCTTGGAATTGCCGAACATGACTGGCTCGTGGCCGAGATCCTGCGGCGAGAAGCCGCGGAGTTGATTCAGTAAGTTGGCCGCCCTCGGCTGACAAGGGATTTTTTTAACTGACGGACGTTTGAAAACCACCTAACGGTATGGCCGAGTGCGTCCACCCCATGGGAACTCTGCAATGAATACTTGCCCTTCGCGCGAACAGCTGGAACTCTTAACCAGTAAAAAGCAATTGCTGGAAGATCAGGCGACGATAGAGACACACGTTGGCGGGTGCTCAGTGTGCCAAAAAGCAGTGGCGGCGATGTCGTTAGACGCGACGCAAAACTACGTCCCTGTCCCGGACGACGAGCCGGAAATCGTCCAATCGCAGGCACAGCAAAAACTGTTTGCGGAGCTGCGAGATCATCCGCGGTACCGTGTAACCGGAGTCCTCGGACGCGGCGGCATGGGGACCGTGTATAAAGCCGAGCATCGGCTGCTCGACCGACCAGTCGTGCTCAAGGTCATCCGACCGGAACTACTTGACAACGCTGGGATCGTGCAGCGTTTCGAGCGAGAAGCGAGACTCGCGGCGCGACTGAGTCACCCAAACATTGTTGCCGTGTACGAGGCCGAGCGATTGGATCGCACGCAGCTGCTCGTGATGGAGTTTGTCGAGGGAGTGAATCTGTCGGAGTTGGTGGCCCAGCGGGGACTGCTGCCCGTTGCCGAGTCGTGCGAATTGATTCGGCAGGCGGCGGTCGGTTTGCAGCACGTCCACGAACAGCACCTCGTCCATCGCGACATCAAGCCCGCCAACCTGCTCGTCTCACCAGCGGGCGTCGTCAAGATTCTCGATCTCGGACTGGCGACGCTGAAAACCGGTGCCGCGGGGGGCGAACTGACCACCGACCGGCAGTTTCTGGGCACGGTCGATTACGCGGCTCCGGAACAGTGGGAAAGCAGCCACGATGTCGATATTCGGGCCGACATCTACAGTTTGGGCTGCACGCTGTATTACCTGCTGGTAGGACAATCGCCTTTTCCAAGCAGCAAATACAGCACCTCGATGCAGCAAATGTGGGCTCACAGCCAGGCCCCGCGTCCGCCAGTGCGTGAACTGCGTCCTGACGTCCCTGACTCGGTCGCGGCCGTTGTCGATCGCATGTTGGCCAAAAACGCCGACGATCGATTTGCGAGCC
Source organism: Planctomycetia bacterium (assembly GCA_031426595.1). Lineage (GTDB taxonomy): Bacteria > Planctomycetota > Planctomycetia > Pirellulales > Pirellulaceae > Aureliella. The sequence goes on from JANPLP010000432.1 coordinate 2,998, forward strand.
CGGCGGAAGTCGCCGCCGCGCTACAGCCCTTCGTCGAAGGCTGCGATCTCGCGGAGTTCGTTCGCACGGCTCGCAGGACGACGACGTCACGACTCGATTTGTCACAGATTGGATCGTCCCGTCCGGCGAGTTCGAAGCCGGAAGTGGTGATGCCTTCACGGTTGCCGCGTCGCACGCTTGTCGCCGGAGTCGGCACGCTGACTGTGGCAGTGTTGATGCTTGTCCTGGCGGTCGTGTTTCGCGGCGGTCGTGATGCCGAGCGTCCTGGCGAAGAGTCTCCGAGCACACCGAACAGCCAAGGCACAACGAACAGCCAAGGCACAACGAACGCAGACGCCGCAAAGCCGCTGCCTGCCAGCGGCGAGCCGATCAAAGTCGGCGTGCTTCATTCACGCACTGGCACGATGGCGATCAGCGAACGGGGGGTCACGGACGCCACACTTCTCGCCATTGATGAAATCAATGAAAACGGCGGGGTACTTGGCAGGCCAGTCGTCGCCGTCGTTGAAGATGGCGAATCGGACGCATCGACCTTCGCCGAGAAGGCCGAGAAGCTGATCTCCCAGGACAAGGTTAGTACAATCTTCGGCTGCTGGACTTCTGCCAGCCGCAAGACCGTCCTGCCCGTCGTGGAAAAACACGACCATTTGTTGTTCTATCCTGTGCAGTACGAAGGGCTGGAACAATCACCAAACATCATCTACACGGGAGCGGCTCCCAATCAACAGATCATTCCGGCAGTCAAGTGGGCGGTTTCCGCAAAGAACCGGAAGAAGTTCTTTCTGATCGGCTCGGATTATGTCTTCCCGCGGTGCGCCAACGCCATTATCCGGGACACGGCTGCGAGCCTGAATGTGGAAGTCGTCGGCGAGGAATATCTGCTGCTTGGCAGTTCTGACGTGACCGACATTGTGCGGAAGGTCGTCGCCGCCAGTCCCGACATGATCCTGAACACCGTCAACGGCGACAGCAACGTCGCCCTGTTCCGCGCTCTCCGCGCGGCGGGTGTAAAGTCTGAGACGGTCCCAACAATATCCTTCAGCATCTCGGAACAGGAATTGAGTAGCCTGAGTACGAAGGACATCGTCGGCGACTACGCCGCGTGGAACTATTTTCATTCCGTGGACCGGCCGCAAAACCACACATTCATCGAACGCTTCCCCGCCCGAAACGGCGAACAGCGCATGACCTCCGACCCCATGGAAGCCGCGTACTTCGGCGTGCACGTCTGGGCTCAAGCCGTAGCAAAAGCCGGCAGCGACGATGTGAAAGCGATCCGCGCCGCCGCCAGACATCAGGAATTCGACGCCCCCGGAGGCATGATTCGCATCGACCCAGACACACAACATACATCGAAGGTCTTTCGTATCGGTCGCATTACTCCCGAGGGAAGATTCCAGGTGGACTACTCGTCTGAAGTCCCGATCGCGCCAATTCCGTATCCAAACACTCGAAGTAAAGGAGACTGGGACGCCTTCCTCCAGGATCTGCGTCTCCGCTGGAACGGCAGTTGGGAGAATCCGGGTAATTAATACCGTGGCTCTCCGCGTACTTTACGCATCGACCCTGTCAGCAGATTATCAGTTGCAGGGTGAGATCGCGCGCGGCGTGATGGGAGCGATACCGAAGGGCCGCGCCACCGATCTCGGACGCGATCTAGCGATCAAGGTGCTGCTGGATTAGTACAAGGACAAGCCGGAGGTCATCCAGCGGTTTATCGAGGAAGCGCAGATCGGCGGGCAGTTGCAGCATCCGGGGATTGATCCCATTTATGAACTGGGGCAGTTCGCGGACAAGCGACCGTTCTTCGCGATGAAGCTGGTCAAGGGAGAAACACCCTCGAAGCTGCTGGCCGATCGGAATGATCCCGTAGAAGATCGTGGGCGCTTCGCTGGACCTGTCGATGCTGCTGCCAGAGCCTGCAGAGGATGTTCCTTCGCTGTTGCGACGCGCAGAGCTGGCGACGAATCAAGTCTGCAGGTCGGTGAATTCGTGCCCCTGGAAACGCAGGAATGGAGCGCACGCTGGGAACAAGTTGCTGTCGCGAGCCTGTCGCCTCAGATCGCGGCCACCGAGTCACGCGCGAAGGAGTTTGATGCGGCAACAACTGGACGGGTTCGTGCTGGCGACAGTTGATGCGAAGGCCGTTGAGCCCACTACGTATAACAGCACCGCACTGGCAGGTAATGAAATTAGCGGATTCAATCACGGTGGACGAAAAGTAGTTCTGGCGAATCCCAATGCGACGGCGGACAATTATTTTCCGCTCGATGCGAACTATGTGACAAGCTGGAGGAGCTGGACTGTCGGTCGGCGACCTGATTCCCGATGGGCCGTAATAATGACCTGCACCAGTTCCTTCACACGATCTGATAACGCTAGTGCACGAGTCGCCGCGGCGCCTACCGCACATCTTCTCAACTTGTGTTAGGCAGAAAGCACGCAGCACATTGCCCAGTCCCTCGATAACGTATGGCGAGAGATTTCTGTATGAGTATGTAGATGCTTCCGTAACGCTATCTATTGTGTCAGTGGGGCTGCGGAAGAGGCAACGGAGACCAATGAGAGGTAGCGGAGATATTACTATTCGTTGCGTGACGGGCAGCGAGAGGTATACAAATTTCTAAACGCTAAAGCATTGCAATCACCATTTTTTCTGTTGAGGTTTGCGTGCAGGGGGGGGGTTTCTAAAGGCGTTTAAAAATTTTAATATCGCAACACAAAAGCTACTTGTTATTTGCTTGAATCTCATCTGAGTTAACGCTAAGCTGCGACGAATCTTGACGTACATAACTATAGCGAATCAGTATCATGCTATTTCAACGGTTACCGCAGCGATTCAATGTCAATCGTTCAATTTCTTCGGGGGTTCGCCCCGCGCGAACTCCGATTAGGCGGCTCTTGGTTGAGTCGCTTGAACCCCGAAGGCTTCTGACAGTGAACTGGCGTAACGCGGTTGATTCACTAGACGTCAGCGCGGATGGTTCAATCACTCCGCTGGACGCACTACTGGTAATCAATCGGTTGAATTCCCCGCAGCCGAGAGCACTGCCGAAACTGCACGATAAGGCATTGCCTTTCGTGGATGTAACCGGAGATCAAGTAGTGGCTCCGCTCGATGCACTTTTAGTAATTAATTATTTGAACAGCGGCGTGCGAGGGCCTTCGGGAAAGCGGGTTTTGTCGGAGCGCGCGGACAAGATCGCTCATGAATCCAACGTGACAATCACATTGGGACAGGATTTTGGCGCACGGAGTTATCGCGTACAAATTGACGCGGCGTTTGATACGGCAGATCGGTCTGCGCCCCTTGAGGATCTATTAGCAGTTTATTTGGTTGATCCCTCGACTGCTGGAACGACGCTATTGAGTCGAGGCTCGCCCGGTTCCGCGATCTTTACCCTTGCGGGTAGTCGAGCCGAATACGTGCCGGGTATTGTCAACTGGGACGGATCAATCTTGTCGATTGATCTGACCTCGGTTCTTCCGGCATTTAGTACTACTAATACTGCGCACTTGAAGTTCCAGTTACTCAGTAACGATAGCGACACTTCTACCCGCGTCACGATTAAACCGCTCAGCAATTCAGTGGACGAGCAGGGCAATGCCCGTTCAGCCATTTCTTCGGATCATCGTCTGGCGTCTATGGGTCCAGCATTCGACTTGACTGGACTTGCGCCCAACGCGGCCATTGAAACCCAGTTTCAAAACGTGCGCTTTAACTCGGCGACGGGGCGTTTTGCAGCAGAGTTGCGGTTGCGCAACAACGGACCCGATGTGGGGCAATCGATAGCTGTGGCTTTCCCAAACCTACCAAGCGGTGTGACGCTTCGTAATCCAAGCGGGACGACCAGCACAGGCGCACCCTACGCTAATTTCAAGCCTGCGATCTCACGCGGCGGGCTAGGCCAAGGTCTCTGGTCAGAGTGGGTGCTCGTTGAGTTTGATGACCCTGCGCAGACTCCTTTCTCACTCAAAACGCAAATCCTTACCAGACCTAATCGTGTGCCTGTTTTTGATTCGATTGCATCGCAGTCTGTAATGCCCGGAAGCATTTTGCGAGTCCCGCTGAAAGCCACCGACGCAGATGGAGATCAAGTTACATTTTCCATTGACGGCGACGCATCACTCCCAGCAGGCGAACTGTCAGGTAACTCACTGATTTTCCGTCCGTCCCCGACGGATATCGGAAGGTATACCTTTGATGTCTTGGCCAGCGACGGGTTGGCTAAAGTGAAACAGACCGTGACTTTGAATGTTATTGCCGACCCAGTTGCGACCACGCGGGTGTCAGGGAAAGTGCTAAAAGTTAATGGTGATCCACTCGTAGGAATGCCTGTTGAGATTGGTGCGGCACAAGGTTTAACAACCGCTGATGGAAGTTTCACGCTCGATTTGGGCAGCGGCACGATTGTAACTGACACGCTCAAGGTGCGCGGCGAGCGGTTTAGCGGTTCAGCCTCGTATCCCTTCATCGCGGAGAAACTTCCGCTCGTGCTGGAACATAGCGTTTATGCACGAGTCAACAATGTCATCGAGCGCCCGATCTATTTGCCAGAGCTCAACGTTGCGGGAGGTAAAGTTATCGACCCGCTGCGCGATACGACAGTGAAACAAGAAGTCGCGCCGGGTGAGTCGGCCGAGGTCTTTGTGGCGGCCGGCACGCTGATGAACCAACAAGGGACTCCGTTCACAGGCACACTGAGCATCACTGAAGTTCCACCCGGACTGACGCCAGCCGCGTTGCCCGATGGAATGAGTCCGAACCTAGTCGTGACGATTCAGCCAGGCGAAATGGTCTTCGCGCGCCCCGCGCCACTTACCCTACCTAATCGCGGCGGGTGGGGACCAGGCCTCGTCATGGATTTGTGGTCGATCAATCCAGTGACGGGTGAGTTCGACGACGTGGGCGACATGCAAGTTAGCGCTGACGGAAGCCAGATCGAAACGATTTCCGGCGGCATTCGAAACAGTAGTTGGCATTTCCCAAATCCGCCGGGAGCCTCGTCACCGAGTCGTGGCCGACAACGCACGGGGGAGCTGGGTTGCAACGCTTGCGAATATGACTCGGAAGCAACCTCCCGAGTCGAACATTACTCAGGCGCGATCATCGAGACTCACTCGCTTCCGACGTATCAGTCGCAAGGTGTCGCGCGCGGTGTGCAGTTGGTCTATGACTCGGTGCGGGCCGACGCGCGGCCAATCATTCACTTTGGCGTGAACGAAACTGTCGATCCCAAAAGCATTTTACGGTCCAACTTCGATCGTCTCCGTTTTGCCGCAAAGTTGACGATTCAGCGGGATGATTTCCAATGGGTTGTTCCTGGCAGCCAAAGCCCAAACGATTACTCGGGACTAGGCGATGACTTTCACTTCTGGCGATTGCCTTCCACGCCCGGACCCATCGATGCCGCTTTGCAAGTCGATCTGAGGGAGCAACCGACGGGCGTTTATCAATACGCTGTAGAGTCCGGTTTCTTCACCTACATTACACCCGGTTGCACCACACCGCTATGCGTACCGGGCCCTCCACAAATGCTCGGTGCGACGGCAAAATACAAGGAACCAATTGTCGTGGTCAACGAAATCGCCAGTCCGTTCGGGGCGGGTTGGGGAATAGCGGGTTTGCAACAACTGGTCGAGGAGGAAGACCGGTCCGTCTTGATCGTCGACGGCGATGGCAGCGAGCTGCTGTTTCGCTTCGATACCCAGCAGAACAAGTACGTCTCGCCGCCGGGCGATTTTTCCAGACTAGAGTTGCTGGTCAACGGCGGCTTCCGACGCACAACGCCGCAGCAGACGGTCTATCAATTCGACGAGGACGGACGACTCGTCTCTAAAACGGATCGCAATCAGAACGCTACACGCTACGCCTACGACGCGCTAGGCCGTCTCGCAACGATCACCGACCCAGTTGGTCTCGTGACGACGTTTGCTTACACCGGAGGCAAACTGAGTTCGATCACCGATCCCGCTGGCCGACAGACTCTATTCCAACATGACGCACGCGGCAATCTTACGCGCGTGACCGACCCCGACGGCACGTCACGCACGTGGAGCTACGATGCCTCGCATCACATCGTCAGCGAGCTTGACAAACTGGGACGTGTTGAGACGACCGAATACGGATCGCATGGTCGTGCCATCGGCGGAGTTCGCAAGGATGGCGGTACTTACATCGTCAACGTGCCACAGGCCCAAGGACTTTTGCCGCCCGGTGCAACGCTCGGACTGCAGACAACGGCGCAGATATTCTCTCTGTCGAGCGACATAGAAGCGACCTTCGTTGACGCGAACGGCAACGTCCAACGGGTCCGGCTCGATCTCGCCGGGCAGGCTCTAAGTCGCGCAGACGCCGTTGGAACGCTTCCTTCCACGCAGCGAGGAGATGACAACTTGCCGATCACTACGACCGGCGCTCGCGGTTTCGTCACTTCAAATACCTTTGACAATCGCGGCAATGTTTTGACGTCGAAAGACAGTCTGTCGATCCGTATCGGTGACGAACCCGGACTGATCGGATTGATGGCTGGCGAGATTCTTTATAACGGCCAAGCTGATCACTATTTATTTTCGGCCAAATCGGGCGAACTGCTTCACGTAGATTACATACTAGGAACACCTAACGTTACCCTGCACAGCGTCGCCGATCCGACTCGCATTGGACTCAGCATCTTAGCTGATGATGGAGAAGCTCACGCTGATGTAAGTGGAGTTGGTACTTACGCGGCACGACTTTTGTCGCTCAAGCAATCGCCGCAATTGCAGCTTGGCACCACGTCAGGCAATCTGACAATTGGGCAGGATTTAGTTTATCGCGCGGCGCTCGAACGGGATCAACGGTTGCGCATCGTCGATTCGGCACCCGTGGGTGCTCGGACTTGGTCGCTGCGTAATTTCGAAGGGGACTTCCTGAGCTTTACTTTCGATGCAACCACTTCAACGTATGAGTTCATCGCGCCCGCGGATGCCGAGTTTGTCGTTCTTGGGGAAGCGCCCGCCGCGAGAACGCTTGGCAATGCGCCGTTCAGTTTTACTGCAACCATTGCCACTCCGAATAAACAAGTCCCCAAGTCCGGCCTCAACGTCAGACATTCCGGGACGTTGCAAATCGGGGAGGAAAGAACATTTACCTTCACTGCTCCAGTTGGGACGATGATCTTTGTCGATCGGCATGTATTGGCGGATGTTAATCGCGATTTCGCAGATCTGTACCTGTTCAACTCCGCAGGAACAGACCTAACTAGCTTTTCTAGTCAGGGAGATTCGTTCCGCTTGCCCGAATCGGGTGAGTTCCGCTTAGTGGTTTCGAACTCAAGCTCATTCGCAGCGACCGATTTTTCGTTCCGCATCATCGATCTCTCAGTCGCACCGTCACTCGCTGTCGGCAAATCGCTGCTCGGCACGATTCGCGACGGCGAGGCCGTAGTTTATCGGCTCACCGGCACACCCGGCCAACAAGTAATCACTCGCAAACTTATCGGCAACAATCTGCCGGCATATCTCGCAACAAACCAAGTAATCACCTTCAACGACAACGGCGAATTGACTGTTGTATTTGATAGCGACAAGTCCTCGGAGGATTTCCAGTGGCAGTCGCTTGACGCGCGAATTGCCAGGCCGCTGACACTCGATCAGGATGTCCGCCGAAAGTTCACGCTCGGAGACGATTTGCATTACTACCGCTTTACCGCTGCCCCGGGCACTTCGATGTATCTCGATGAGTTTGATTCGAACATCACGCAGTATGAAGTTTTCGACGAATCAGGCAAGAAATGGGATAACGTATCGTACAGTTCAGGTTTTTCTCTCTACAGCCAAACGTTCCCTCCTGAAGAATCGAAAGAGTATTTTCTGATCGCGACGATGGACTTTGATCCTATCCAACTGCCACATGACTACGGATTCCATTTGCACACTCAACGCGAATCGTCGACCGAAATCACCATGGGCCAATTCGTGACCGGGCAACTCGACTGGGTCGAAGTCGATACCTATACGTTTGAAGGCCGCGCTGGCCAGGTGCTGTATTTGGATGCTAGACGATACGATGCGAACATCGATTCAGCGATGACGATTACAATGTTTGGCCCCGATGGAAATCAGTTTTACGGGTCGCAAGGACGCAGTTCGGACGGTGGACCAATTCAACTTCTAGAAACAGGCACCTACCGGATCGAACTGAAGTCTCTGCCGTTCTTCCAAAATGCAATCCTTCATCGCGATTACCAGTTCCGACTTTTCGACTTGAATGAGACGCCACTCGCTTCGCTGATGTCACCCTTCGACCGACCACTGCAAAACGGAGCGTCAGTCGAAATCTATCGCTTCGCAGCAACTGCCGGACAGCGAGTCACATTCACGCAAGCGGATCCAGCGACCAC
>JANPLP010000433.1:0-9088 GCA_031426595.1 Planctomycetia bacterium
GCGCTTTCGTGAAGTCATTCAAGATGGCCAGCCACATTTTATTGCTTGGCACAAGCCTGATCATTTCGTAGTTCGCAAAGTCGCTCCATTCTTCAGTCGGCGATTCAAGTCGATGAACTGGACAATCTTAACGAACGACGAATCGGTTACTTGGAATCAGCACGAATTGGTTTACTTCGCAGGCGTCGATCGCAGCGCCGCGCCGACATCTGACGAACTGGAGGATCTGTGGCGAACTTACTATGCCAACATCTTTAATCCCGCACGAATCAAAATCAAAGCGATGAAGGCCGAGATGCCTGTGCGACATTGGGCTACGCTCCCTGAAGCCGCCATCATCGATCAGATGCTACAAGATGCCCCGGCACGCGTTCAAGAAATGATTAGGCACAGTGAAGGTTACGAACAGTCCGCTAGCGCATACATGCCGCAACTATCACAGCCGACCTCACTAGAACAATTAGCGAAGGCCATCCACAATTGTCGGGCTTGTGAGTTGCATTGCCATGCGACACAGCCCGTGTTTGGTCATGGCCCAGCGGATGCGAAGATTGTGCTAGTAGGGGAGCAACCCGGAGATCAGGAAGACCTCACCGGACAGCCCTTTGTCGGTCCCGCAGGTGAAGTGCTGAACCAAGCGTTGGCCGCCGCTGGATTGGATCGATCTAAGTTGTATTTGACCAACACCGTTAAGCACTTTAAGTTCGAACAGCATGGGAAGCAACGTTTGCACAAGCGACCGGATGCACGCGAAATCCGGGCGTGCAAACCATGGTTCGAAGCGGAATGGTCCTTACTGAACGCTGGCACTTTGGTTTGTATCGGAGCTACTGCAGCCACGGCGATTATCGCTCCTGGCTTTCGATTGCAACAGCAACGAGGTCAGTGGGTCTCTTCTAAATACTGCCATCGCACACTCGCTACATGGCACCCATCATCCATTTTAAGATTGCCAGATGAAGCTCACCGCCGCGCCCGAATGCAAGAGCTGATCAGCGACCTGCGCATGGTGCTCTTGGAAACTGGGGAAGCGTAGGGACTCATGAAACTCCAGACTACCATTTGCGCTTAGCGCGGGCTGCAACTAAGGTCCAAGACCTGGACCCACGGTCTCTGTAAAATCGCTTGCCAGAACGCGGCTATTCGGAACGCCGAGCAACTCGCGCATGGCGGATAGCAGCACCATCTCGGATTCTGGGGCAACGTTCGTAGCACCCACACTCGTTTCATATCCGCCCTGCGGATAAGCGATTCGCGTTCCGATGTAGAACGTTCCATACTCACCGTACGCGGCCATGAAGATGTTCGCTTCCGGTAGCATGTGCTGTGCGGCAAGTTGATATTCGACGAACAATTCACCAGGCATAAACAACAACTGGCTGTCGCCCAGTTTCAGCCGACCGATCGGTATCTGAATTCCTGCCTCACTGCGCCGAAGGTAAGCCAACTTTTCAGCAGAATGAACGCGCAGCGCAAACGGTGTCGACTCGCTGGCTACGGCCTCTTCTAATTCCTTGTGGCTCAAATGCGCTGCGAGAGGGAGCGAGACGGGAATGGACTTCCAGTCGAGCGACAAATCACCGGGTTGTTGTTTCTCTTGATTCAAGAATGCTTGACGCATACCATCGGCGACTTTATTTGCCAGCACCTGACGATTCTCAGCAGAGCCATCGTTGAATTTTCCAGCACCAATGTTTCCACCAGCTCCGTTGAAATGAAGGTGAAAGATTCCCGTCTCAACTTGCCGCGTATTCCGAGCCATACCTGGAAAATCGGGATTTGCGCCGCCAGTGCGATAATAGCTTTGCGGGTGCGTGGCGTAAAAAGTCAACACGGCAATCGGTTCGTTGGATCCATAAAGCGTGAGCAAACGAAGCATCGGATCGACAACGCCAGTCGGTAAGGCTCGCATCTTTGGATCTTTGCAAGCCGTGTAGCGCGTCGCAACCACCTTTCCATCTGCGCCCAGGATACGACGATTGGATGCGACGTCTTTCACTTCCGCTTTGCCGATTCCGATTGAGGTGACAGGCTTTGCGCTCTTCACTGCAGTGGCTGCCGCAGTACTGGCATTTGCAATCACTTGCTCAATCAACGGGACATCAAAGTGAGCCGCTGTTTGACCAAACGGGTTGAGAATCTCAGCAGCCGTTAAATCACATCGCGGCGCATCGTGTTGGTGCAGAGTATGCACGGCCACGCGGTCCGCGGTCGTTCCGACCGCCGCAGCTAGGCTCGCCCGAAATTTCTCGTTGGCACCGTTCGCGATTCCCAGCCAGTCGACGGTGCAAAGTACGACGGGTGATTGCTCGCTGAGCAACACGATTCCGCGACAACTTAACGGCGCAGTGATCTCTTTAGTGGGATCGTAAGCTAGCGGACCGCCCACTCTCGGCGAAGCGTCAACTTCAAATATTCCAACACGTAATTCTGCGGCATGAAGAGAACCTAGCCCTAATCTCTCTGATACAAGATTACCTGTGCAACTAAGAATTGCAGCCGACAACACCGCAGCGATACGTAAAGCAATTTGCATGGCGGGATACCTGTTACGTAGGGAACTAGGTGAGCGAAATAAAATGCTTTCGTTCGAAACCGATTTACCAGCTTAGATTTCGTCAATCAAGTCGCGCATCCATGGGGGCCGAGTTGGATTATCTGCCCATCGCCGAACCAGATCGCGATCGGAATCAGACATCTTATCCGCTAGGAACAAACGCTTCGCGCGTTCGATGGCCGCTTCCTTGTTTCGAGTATTGGCGGCGGCGTCTTCGATCTCGGCTAATTGAAAAGCTGCTAAGGCTGCGAGCGATGCGGGCATCTGATCATCACTTAAGATGAACTCAAGCATGTTGCGAGCGTTTACGAAATCCCGCTTCTGAAGATAGCCTGCGGCTAACTGTAACCAAGCTTTACCGGCATAAATGCGATTCGTGAGCGACTTGTCGGGTGGATGGAGCTCGATCACCGCTTCCCAGCGGGCGCGGCTTGCATCGGTATTCATTAGGGCATCCGCAAATTGCTCTTTGACCTTATCGAATTTTTTGACAGCCTGAAAAGTGGGTTCTTTGATCGCCAGCAAGTCCGAGGAACCAAATCCACCCAGGAACGCCCCCAACGCAAATGTCGCAAGTGCCAAAACCGGTGCAGCAAGCAAATAGCCGATGCGTTTTCGCGCTGACAGTCTTTTCTGGTTTAGTTTCAACTGCAACATCATCGTCGCTGCAGAGGGTCCAACCAACGCGGCATTCATCGCGCCAGACAGCGGTACTGTCTGCTCCGGCCAATACGCCTCCAAGTCTGTCGCACGACTGACCTTTAATGCATCGAGCACTTCGGCAGGACTGGAAAAGCGATTCGCGGGGTCTTTCATCAACAGCCTGCTTACCAACTCCACCAGCGATGTTGGCAAGTCGGTCCGCAGACTGGAAATATGAGGTGGCTCCGCTTGCACATGCTGCATCGCCAACGCCAAGGGAGTTTCACCAGTAAACGGTGGGCGTCCGGCCAGCATGTGGAACAAAGTCACGCCGAGCGAATACAAGTCGCTGCGAATGTCGACCTTGCCTTCTTGAATCTGCTCCGGGCTCATGTACATCGGAGTGCCGAGCGTCGTGCCGGCGCGAGTCAGTTGAGGATCATCGCTTAGTAACACACGAGCCAACCCGTAGTCAGCGACTTTTACATCGCCTTCCTTGGTTAACATAATGTTCTCGGGCTTGATGTCGCGATGCACGATGCCGACCGCCGCAGACTTACTCAGCGCCGCTAACACTTGCAGCAAGACGCTGAGCGATTCGCGAATCGACATTTGACCGTTGTCCGTCAAGTACTGTCGGAGGTTCGAACCAGGGATGTACTCCTGGGCTATGTAGCGATGCTCGCCTTCTTGCCCGACGTCGTACACTTGCACGATGTTGGGATGAATCAATGAAGCCGCCGCGCGAGCTTCCTGCATGAAGCGTTGCAAATGCACGTCGTCAGTGGCCAATGAAGCTCGCAGGACCTTTATCGCCGCTGGTCGCCGCAGTCCTTCATGCACTGCATAGAAAACGTCCGCCATCCCACCGCTGCCTATCGCTCGTTCGATACGATAAGCACCCAATTTGTCACCTTGCTTTAAGGCAACTGGTTGCGGCAAATGGGGAGGTTGGTCGCTCATAGGTCAATCAATGGTAGAACATGCAATTAATTGTTTTAAAACTCGGATCGCGCTCTGATGCACTTTAGCTTCTGTTCGTTCTAACTCCGTCGTCAGCTTACTCAACTGCTCCACCCGAGCCGGCCAACGGCGAATTATATTTTCGGCTCTGCGGCAGCTTCAATCACATTTCGCTTTCGAACGCATTCGTATAACTCAATCATTTGCTCAATCGATAACTGCTCAGCCCGCGCATCGGGCCCTAATTCCATCTCTTGCAATATAACGTCTACATCCGCCTTGCTCAGTTTATCCTTAACCGCGCTCGCCAGGGCAGACCGCAAGAACTTTCGCCGATGCAAAAAGATGCCTCGCACCAATTCGTGGAACTGTTTCCGATCGCTCAACCGGTCGCGCAGTACGGTTTGCGGTCGAATATCCAAAATCGCCGATTCAACATTGGGTCGCGGCCAGAACACCTTCGCTGACATTTTGCGAACGATTTCAACCCTTGCCTGCGATTGAATCCAGATGCTGAGCGCGCTGTAATCGCGAGATCGTGGCGAAGCCGCTATGCGTTCCGCCAACTCCAACTGAATCGTCGCTACCATTCGCACGGGCCACGGTTCAATGTCCAGTATGTTCGACAGAATCGGAGTAGCCACATTATAGGGAAGATTGGCGACTAATTTGACACGCCCACCTTTGATCTGACTTACCTTCTCCCGCAAAGTTTCAATCACCAGCGGATGCAATTGATTCTTGCTCTTCAGCGCGTCTTGCTCAAGCAGCGTGACATTGCTGAGCTTGGCGAATTCGTCACGTGCTAGCGGAGCAAGATTTCGGTCGATCTCAATGGTAACGACATGCCCCGCTTGCGCAGCCAACAATTGCGTCAGCGAACCCATGCCCGTGCCAACTTCCAATACTACATCGCGAGGTCCCAACTCGGCCGTCTTCGCAATCAGCTCGATTAGATTTAAGTCGATTAAAAAATTTTGCCCAAATCGTGCTTGCGGAGTCATACCAGACTCGCGAAGTCGCCGTTGTAGGTAGCTGATTGTTTGTCGTTCGCTCATTTTGTTTTCTAAATATTTGCAGTCCGCGAAAGTGCTTCACGGCAAGTTGTTTTGGCACTTTGGAATGGACGCTGGAACTGTGCTTGTGTTCGCCGCGTCGGCTTTGCGATTGCCAACCGCTCCACATCAATTCCACTCAATACACATCAGGTCGCCGCGGTTTCCAATTGACGCTGCACATATTTCGCCAGCAAATCTGTTTCGAGATTGACAGCATCGCCAACTTTCAAGTCACCTAATGTCGTGTGCGCCAAAGTATGCGGAATTAACGCCACCGAAAATGTCTCGTTAGTAACATGAACCAACGTCAAACTAACTCCTTCGATGGCAACCGATCCTTTCGAAGCCATCTGACGCAACAATGCAGGCGGGGCGCTGAATACCATATTCGACCAAGCCGCTTCATCGTCCCGAGATTTCAAAGCGCCTTGCCCATCGATATGCCCAGTGACCAAATGCCCGCCCAGTCGATCGCCAAGCTTCAAGGAACGTTCGCAGTTTAGCTTTTCGCCCGCCCGCCTCTTTCCAAGCGACGTTCGTGAAAGCGTCTCGCGACCAGCCTGGAAACTAAGACTGACATCGGTCAACTCGACTACCGTCAAGCAACACCCTTGGATGGCTATGCTGTCGCCTAGTCGCACGTCGGTGTATTCGCTTGGGCGCTCCAAAACCAAACGCACGCCGCCCGGTTCCTCCAACAAATTAACAATTCGAGCAGTGGCTTCGACGAGTCCTGAAAACATGCGGTTTCTTGATTTTTGAGGCGCTTTTTCGGTCTCCAAAACGAGCGGCGACCAACACTATTTAACTCTAATACTAACCGACAACCCGCAAAAGCGACACGCAGTCCACTTTCCCCACCATAATCAGGGGATCTGGTGCTTTCGGCCACTTTGAGCACAATTGTCGCATTAGCGGGCTATGCTTCCAACCCTGACGTAAGCTCCACCTTTGCCACCAAGCGGCTTGGCACCCCATCAACGTACAACCCTGAACTTGGCCAGTCGCCAAAAACCAAAAATCAAACGCATTCATTACCCATTGCAACGTAACTTTAGGAAAAACAGATGAGCATCATCCAAAGCATCCACGGTCGACAAATTCTCGATAGCCGTGGAAATCCAACCGTCGAAGTAGAAGTCGAATTGATGGACGGTTCTATCGGCCGAGCCGCAGTCCCAAGCGGCGCGAGCACCGGTGCGCACGAAGCATGGGAACTTCGCGACGGCGACAAATCTGTCTTCCTCGGCAAAGGGGTCACCAAAGCCGTCGAAAACATCAATGGCGAAATCGGCGACTCGCTGATCGGCATGGACGCAGTCAACCAACGCGAGATCGACTCGATCATGCGTGAACTAGACGGTACACCGAACAAGAGCCGCCTCGGCGCCAACGCGCTACTTGGCGTTTCACTCGCCACCGCCAAAGCTGCTGCTACCTGCGTTCAGTTGCCTTTATACCGCTACCTCGGCGGTGCTGGGGCTCATATTCTTCCAGCGCCTATGATGAACATCGTCAACGGTGGCCAGCACGCAGATAACTCCGTCGATGTGCAAGAGTTCATGGTCATGCCGCTCGGTTTCGATACATTCAGTGACGGCTTGCGAGCCGGAGTTGAGATCTTCCATCACTTGAAGAAAGTGCTCGGCAGCCGCAAGCTCAATACGGCTGTCGGCGATGAAGGCGGATTCGCACCGGACCTCGGCAGCAACCAAGAAGCTCTCGACCTGATCATGGAAGCCATCTCGCAAGCCGGTTACACCGCTGGCGAACAGATCTTCATCGCTCTCGACGTGGCCGCTACCGAGTTCTACGACTCCAAGACCAAGATGTACACCATCGATGGTAAGAAACTTTCCGGCCCCGACATGGTCGGCTTCCTCGCAGCTTGGGTCGACAAGTATCCTATTTGCTCGATCGAAGACGGCTGCTCAGAAGACGACTGGGAAAGCTGGAAGCTGTTGACCGAGACCGTCGGCTCGAAGGTGCAATTGGTCGGTGACGACCTGTTCGTGACCAACGTCGAACGTCTTCAACGCGGTATCGATGAAGGTATCGCCAACAGCATCTTGATCAAAGTCAATCAGATCGGCACCTTGACCGAGACCATCGAAGCCATCCAGTTGGCCGCGCGCAACGGTTACACTTCGATCTCGAGCCATCGTAGCGGCGAGACCGAAGATTCCTTCATCGCCGACTTGGCAGTTGGTCTATCGACTGGCCAAATCAAAACTGGTTCCGCCAGCCGCAGTGATCGCATGGCCAAGTACAACCAATTGCTCCGCATCGAAGAAGAACTCGGCGCCCAAGCGGCCTATGGTGGCCCACTGTTCCGCCGCCGTTAATACGCAAGCTGAATTGGTAATAGAACTTTCAAACAAAGCCGGCTCTGGGGTCGGCTTTGTCCATTTTGCAGCAATCTCGTCAACGCGACTGACTTGCCTCACAAACACGCAGGAGTGACAATTAATAGACCCCAAAATCCACGGCACCGTTTTTAATGCCGATCGATCTACCATCGGGCAAAAGATCATGAGCACTTTCATACCGTCAGCCACGAAACTCAACTACAGCGATTATGCCAAGATCCCACAGGACGGAATGCGGCATGAAATCATCGATGGAGTACATATTGTGAATGCTGCCCCGAACACCATACACCAACATGTCTCCAAGCGACTTCAATATCAGCTTTACACGAAAATTGAATTGGCTGGATTGGGTGTGCTCTTTAATGCGCCCGTCGATGTTCAGCTTTCTGAGTTCGACGTTGTTCAACCTGATCTAGTCATCGTGCTCAACGAAAACGTCCGCAAGATCACCCTCACAAAAATCAAAGTCGCTCCCAACTTGGTTGTTGAAATTCTGTCACATTCAACCAGCGAACTCGATCGGACAGTCAAAAAAGAACTGTACGAACGCGCGGGGGTTCAAGAGTATTGGATTGTTGACCCCTATGAACAAAGCATTCAGCAGTGGGTGCTTGAAAACGGCAAGTATTCACTTCTAGCAGCTGCGGATCCCGTCGCGCTCACGATCGCACCGGGAATATTGATCGCCAAAGAAACCATCTGGTAGTTCAAAGGTTTGCTGATCCCTATTCATCGATTCCCTTCACGACCCATGTTCGATTTCTTGCGACCGCTGCAACCGTCGATTCCATAATCGTTACTGTCGAAATCTAAGGTGAACATTTTGATTGGTTCGAGAGCTGTTAGTCAGCTCACTTCTGGACTCGAGCTAGTCTTTAGTCGTGACAATCAGTCGCTCAACTGGATGCCAATCAAGCTGCAATTGCTGCGCAGCGGTTGAGCCATGTTGGACTAGCCATTTCGAAAGCGGCGCCACCACATCGGTTTCAATGAATCGCTGCAGTGGACGCGCACCCAGGTTCGATTCAAAGCCAACTTGGGCTAGGTGTTCAACCAAGGCGGGTGTCCAGTTCAGGTTGCGGCCGTAACGCTCAAGCCCCTCGCGATGCCGCAAGTCGCCGAGCTCCTTTTCGGTAATGCGATGGATGACGTCTCGACTGAGCGGCGAGAAGGCGATGACGGCATCAAGCCGATTGAAGAACTCAGGCCGAAAGGACTTGCGTACCACACTGGGATAGTCGATGCGATGGTCGTCATTAAAACCAAGCGATGATCCGACGCGAGCACCGAGATTGCTGGTCATTAGAATTACGGTGTTACGAAACGAAGTCACTCTTCCCAAGCGATCGGTTAATCGACCTTCATCCAGCACGCTCAAAAGTATGTCAAAGACCTCTCCCGAAGCCTTCTCGATTTCATCTAGCAGCAAAACACTCAACGGCTTCGAGCGGATCTGCTGAATCCAGGCCGCCGAGTTTCCCTCAGAGTCGTTGAGC